>JBAYZW010000032.1:0-8881 GCA_041672305.1 Bacilli bacterium | reverse complement strand
ACTACCAATTAATTCAATATTCCATTCATTAGGATTCGGCATTTCCAAAACAGATAAGAATTCCGCGAAGTAATATTCAACACGCGCGAGGTTCATTTCATCGAGAACGATGAGGTTTAAATCACGACGATAAACAGTGGTATAAAGAGCTCGCAAGAACTCAGATTCATTAAATTTCTTGGTAAATTCATTATAGTAACCGAGCAGTTCACTACGGTCTTTCCAGTTTGGCTGAACAGAACAAATTTCGGCATCGTGAGCTAAAAATTTACCCAATGCATAAGGAAGTGAAGTTTTACCAGTACCAGAAATACCTTCCAAAATAACTAGTTTAGAAGCACCTATACCCGCAAATAATTGGCGAATGGTATTAAGTTTATAGTAAAGTCCCAATTGACTAGCGGCGAAATTACGGAAATTTTTACATAGTTGCTCAAGTGTTAACCCTTCCACATCAGGTATGCTCATATCTTTACCATGGTATTCAGCATCAACATGAGTAAGTTTGGGGAAGCGGCTGGCCACTTCTTCCAAAGTTTGAACCTCTTCTTCTTCCTCTTTTTCTCCGACAGGTAGATTTTTACCACCGAGAGCTTTCATCTGCAATTCAAGAATCTTGTCTTTTTCCCTCACCGAGTTATAAAGTTCAATATTTAATCTTTCAACTTGACGTCTCAAATCATCTTTATCAAGTTCCGTCTTCGCAAATTTGACATAGCGGCGAATTAATAAATAAAGGCCAAAGATAATGCCAGCAATGACACCGAGAAAAAGAATAGCGAAGACGACAAACATAAACCAGCCCCAAAAACCAAAACTAGCTGAATGCGCCATCAAAATGTCATTATATTCACCAAAATTATTATCAACTTCAGCCCATGGAGCAACAAACGCCATGACTAAAAATCGCCCGATATGAGCAAACAAACGACTGAGAAAGGCACCTAAATACTCAAAATATGAACCCATAAATATACCCCCACTAGGAAATCCAAGTCCTTGAAACTTTAAATTTTAAATTAACCAAGAAACTGCCAAACATTGTGCAGTTAACATTATCGTGATCCCATCCTTCAAGATAGATAGAAATCACAATTCTCTTGGAAACATTGGCCTTAAGCGGGATATTCATCCCTTCACCTTCGATAAAGCTATCAATGTCTTCAAGAGCGATGGAATTTTCTTCTTTAATAACCAGTCCATTAGCAATTGAACTAGCATAATTAAAGGGCTGAATGCCCGCGGCATGAGCGGAATTGAAACATGTCAACTCACCATCGAGAGTTGAATCATTAACTAAAGCAGCATCATAGATAGCACGATCGGTATTTGTTACCTCGCCATAGACAACCTCCTGACCATCATAACTGTCATAATATCCGTCTAAATCATTGTCGAGAACTCCACCCAACATAGTGGCTTCTTCCTTGAATGGATCAATGATGTAATAAGCGTAATCAGGAAAAGTTTCTTCCTCATCGTCATTAAGAACAAGAATCGAAAGTCGGAGGGAATAAATAACCCTGTCTAATCTTTGAGTGATTTCCTCTAATGAATAACTTGCATACTCAGCTTGCGAAGAAAGTCGATTTGCTTGGACGATATTAGCGGCACTATCTGCGACAAACAAAGGCTGTTCGCCTTCATTTAATTGACTGTCTTTTACTAAAGTAACATAGACATTCTGCGAAGACTTCAAATATAATTCCTGAGAATAAAATCCAAAAGTGGCTTCACTAGCATCGCTAGGATCATTCATGAATTGATTATCAATTGAATTATATTCACCATAGAAAATTGGCGAAGTTGATTGAGTGTTCATCCACGAAGAAGCAAAAGTGCTACTCACAGGTTTAAAATTATCAACTTCTGTTAAACTTCCCTTAGACAAAGAATCTTCAAAATGAATATTATCCGTTGATAGAGTAAGGCTCGGATCTTCAAGAGAAATATCAAACCCGCTGATTTGCATATAGGAAGCACCGACAAACCAGGCCACTGTCATCGTTATTGATGAAACGAGTAAGCCAGACATCACAATTAACCCAAGAATAGGTAACTTACGTCCCGGCATAAACAACCTCAAAAGATAAATCGAGAGAGAAAAGGGCTCCCACATTAGGATTAATAATGCTTAAATCCCACCCTTCAAGAAAGATTTTAGCGTTCAAAAAAGCATAATTACTTTGATCAGTCTTTGGATAAGCGAGAGCGACGGAGTGATCAGTAAACTGTTCCGTCCCTAAATACTCGCATGTCTCGGGTATGGTTGAGGCCATATCAAGAATCTTAGTCCCCTCTTTATGCTTAGCATGAAACGAAGTTAAGTCTTCATTGGCAATCAGACTATCGGCCGCTTCTGCGATCGCGCTATGAACGATGTTGTCATCCACAAATTGACCATAAGCCACTTCATATTGGGTGAAATCACCCCCTGAATAGGTATCAAAATAGCCATCCGCATTAAGATCTAATGGACCACCAATATTTAAAGAGCTCTGACCTTTTTCATTTGGATTGATAAGATATTGAGTCGCATTATTGGATTCATCAGTTCCATCAAACAAGAGACGAATCCCTTTTTTGATATCGGTATAAGAATTTGGAGTAGCCGCCTCTAGATAAACAGCATAATTATCGTAATAGACATTACTTGATGCTGTTGATTTATAGCGGAAAACAAGCGGCAAATTAACATAGCGGTTGCTATTAACGACGCTCAGATACTCATCATCATTTTCTGTCACGCGATAAACTGGGCCATTATAAAGAGTAGCTGTTTCGCCAATTTGATGCTGGCCAGTTGTCACGGGTCGAAGTTCATTCGTTGCCGAATTATTCGCGTGAAGAACAAAAGCCAGCGAAGAAGCCGGGAAACTATTGGTGGACCAATAAATAATCTTTCCCGAAAGAAAAGTATCTTCCACGAGACCATATTGTTCGTATCCATCTAATAATGTTGAACTCTCAATTCCAATTTCTAATGAACCTCCACTTCCGAGTGAAGTTCCGTCGTAATATAGGGGCGCACGTGACCCGTACGTATACCAAGCAAAAGTCCCGCAGAGTGACCCTGCGAGAGTAAAGATTAATCCGGTGGTTAAACCAAAAATAATTAAACGTTGCTTTACTGTATTATCCATTCATTAGCTCTCTATCTCTGGATCAGCTTGTTCCTTAGCTCCAATGTTGACAGAAAGAGTTAAACCATTTGTTGGAGGATCATTCACGCAATCAGGATCTTCACCCTCAATCCAAAAGACAAAGGTGTAACGAATCACTTCGTCAGGAGCAAAATCAACTTCTTCAGAAGTGAGAACATTGCTCGCCGAAATAAATGGCGTTGCATATTCGCTGCTAGGACCAGCAATGCGTTCAGGAGAATATTGCTCATTGCCATATTCATCTTGATAAGTATTGCTATTGCTTCGCAAGGCATACACAGCGCGATTGTGTTGCGTCAAATCGCGATTTGAATAAAACATTACTCGTAAAACCGAGTTGAGATCTTTGGCGTTGTTATTCGACATTCCCACCACCCCTAAATGGAGTGAAAGAGAAAATTCGGCGTAGGAAGCGCCGGTATTTTTAACAAAGAACGTATATTTGAAATAGGAGATGCCTTCCCCTTCTACATCAGGAGTCGGAGTCTGACTGTTCTCATTATCAAGGAGACTGAAGTCTCCATCATCCTCATTCCAAGCGGAATAAGTGTATTCATGATAAGGAGGGATATCATTGACAGCAATATAAGCGGTGCTAGAGAGAAAGTCTTCTGTTCCCGACATCGTGAGACTAGCCGTTCCACGATTTAAAGAGACAGTATAAGCTCCTGCATCATTTGAGAGAAGAGCGACAATTCCGAGCACAGCCACGCCCGTCGCGCATATACAAGCGACCGAGGCCACGATTTTCCTATTTCGACGTCTGCGTACGTATTTGTTATATACAGAAGATGTCTTTGCTTTATCCACAAGAAAATGTTTCCAATCAATAGTTTATTTTATTGATATGTATCCCAAGGAACTGAAATAAAAAAGCCATTGCCTATTATCCAATCAATGGCAGGATTATTTCAATCCCACAAGGCAACTGGCAATCTTAATAGTAACTATTTAAGACCCTTTAGTTTTGCGTCACTACATCACTGTAATTTTGCTTTTTACGAATAAATAATAACAAGGACATATTAAATTGTCAATATTTCCTATTCCTTTGGAATCAATAAAAAAAGCCACATTTTTGTGGCTTTTAATTGATTATGAGAGCGATTCAAGAAAGGAAGACTATTCTTTCTTATCTTCTTCCTTATTATCTTTCTGCGCGGATTTATTCATCTCTTCGAGAAGTTGTTTTCTGAGAGCGTCTTTTTGCTCATCGTTGAGATCGCTAAGTCCGATCTTTTTATTACCGACTTTTTTAACATACCAAACAAGAACAGTAATATTTAAAGCTAATAGCAAAAAGAGAGGAACAACAAAAGCCCAAAGGTAAACGGTCGGGTTAGCTTGTAAATAGCCAATGAAAGTACTGGCATCAATAGATGCAGCGTTTTCAGGCATGGTAGCGAGCATAATAATGCTTACCACGAAGAGAAAAATAGTAATTACAACATCTAAAGCTATTCCAGCAATGATAAGTATCTTTTTTGTTTTTGCATTCATATGTCAAATCTCCGATAGGATTTATCCATTAGTTATACTATAACAACTATTTTGACAACTGCAATTATTATTTTTCTAATTAATCCCTTATTTCCTTACTTTTTTTCATAAAATAAGGAGAAAGAATTACAACAAAAGAAAAGCCTCACAGCGAACTGCGAGGCTTAAAATGAATAAAAAGATATGTTTAAATACTAAAAGTTGAAGTTAATGATAATCCATTAATATTTAACGTATCAGTAGTAACATAGGCAGCTTTATTAGCATATGTCTCACCATCAGCTGAAAGTAAGGCACCATCGAAATATGCAAACATGTCAATTCGAACACCTTTCCCTGTATCAGCACTTGGAATAGGAGTAAGCTCAGTTGTTGTATATAAAGTTAAATTATTCGGATCTAAAGCAGATGTATTATTCGCTATTCTATCTTTACCGGCAAGATTTAAAGTGCCTTTGTATTCTCCGATATTGTCACCAGTAGCAGGATCAGAAACATAATTCACAAAATAAGAAATTGAACCAGCTAATTGTGTTGTAGATGGTGCGTCGCCTACATTAGACAAAGAAACCGTTAATGTTTTAGCGTCGGCAGCTGCAAGTGGGGCAGTATGAGGTGCTGTTGCAATATAAATAACAGCATGATAATAGTTTGTTCCGTCAGAAGCGACATTATATGTCATATTTGTATAATCTGATTCAAGTATCGGCAAACCAGTTGATTTGCTAATTTTATCACCAGTTAAGTTTGGTGTTCCAAGATAAGGAGAACCTAGTGTATTTGTATAAGTACATGGATTCATTGAATGTTCAGTTCCAGAAAATGAAACGGTGACACCTGTTGTTTCAGAAGTAGGAAGTGAATCTTTACTAATAACAATAGAAGCAGGAGCACTTGCATTAATTTGCATACCAGTAGCACTAACGACGTTGTTCGCGGCGAACCAAGCGACGGTTCCAGTCACACTAGCGGCGACGCTTAAACATAAGACGGCGAGAGCTGGTGCTAAAATTTTTGACTTTTTCATAATATTTAAGAATTCCTTTCAAAATGAGAAAAATCATCCAATATAATTCTTTTTATACTAGATGGACAATAGGATATGTCATTCAATAGGGGGAGAATGGGATGTCCTCCAGTCTATTTCTTAGACAAAATTAGTTTATATCGGTATTTATTGCAAAAACAACAATTTTTTAAAATATTCTATGAAGAGCAGGAATAATTTTATTGATGCCGCTATTTTTTATATTAATAAAAAGTTGTGAACACTCACAGCTCATTATCAACTAATTAAGAATTTATTTTTGGATTTGACGAGTCGTTTATTCTCATACATGCTGGCGTCAGCACGGCTGAATAAAGAGACATAGTCACGATCGACATCAGGATCAAAAGCTGCGACACCACAAGCGATAGAGGTATCTTCTTTAAGGGTAATAGCCCGATCATTAATTTCTTCAATTTGCTTTCTAAATTCACCGACGATAGCGTTTCTTTTCTCATAGTTATTACCAGTGATAAAAGTGGCAAATTCATCTCCACCGATACGATAGATATAACAATTTGGAAAAGCATCGGTGATAATTGCCGTCGCTCGAATGAGGAGTTTATCGCCACTTTCATGACCATAAGTATCGTTGGTTAATTTTAAACCATTGATATCAAAGATAACGAGGGCAAATTCGAGATTAGCTTTTCGCGCTCGATTCATTAAAGATTCCACCATTCGGTCATAGGCATTCTTGTTTTTAACTCCTGTTAAAGAGTCAACATCTCTTTCTTGTTCTGCTGCGTAGCGCATCACGATATCCTTCACACGGATATGGTTGATATAAATAGAAATAAAGGTGCTGATAATTCCAAAGATAATACCGACAAACAAATCAGGATACCAAGGTTTATTGATTGAAGAAGGCGCATAAATCATTAAAAGGATAAAAGCGACAGTCGAAGCAAGAATCAAGGCACAGAAACGATAGGGGCGATCAATGCTGAGAATAGAAATGACAACAATAATCGCACAATAGGTAGCAATATTTCTTTCTGGAGAAGCAAAAAAACCTTGATAAAGAAGCATGCCAATCATGACGATGGAATTGAGATAAATCAAAGGTTTAAACAGCGCGGATTGAGGTTTAATAACAGTTAATAAAAGAATGGTCACCACCATAAAATAAGCGACCAGAATAATATAACCTGGCACATATTGCTTCAAGTCAGGACTAGAAGCCGTCATAACAAAAGCAAAAAGAAAAATAATCTCAAGGGCGGCGACAGCAATGCGCCAAACTTTATGGTTTTCTTCCGCAATCGGGGCTTTAACTCTGTTAAACTCGGCTTTTGTCACTCCCGCATAACGGAGAAAAGAAATGAAACGTGATGGTTTTTTAATCATAGTGGTAATAACAAACTTTTATCAGATAATTAAATTATAAATGAAGCATTTGTTAGATACAAATGTTTCTAGACATTGTCTCAACATTTGTAAGATGTTTAATCGTTGATGCTGTTGATGATTTCTTTTTTACGATGAGAATACCGCAACAGTTTACGACGGCTATCAGTAATATTATCAATATCAATAATACGAGTAAAAATAAAAACAACACTCATCGCAATAAAAGCGGGTCCAACATAATGAAGAATATTGTCATAGCCACCCATCGACATAATTAAAAAGAAACCAGTAATTGGAGTTTTATTCACTAAGCCAAAAAGAGCCATCATCGAGATAAGAATAATTAATTTCTCTTGGCTTTCAGGCATTCCCATTGTGCGCATTAGGCAGTTGATAAGAGCTCCAATTAAAGCTCCTAAAGTCAAAGTTGGAAACATCAATCCACCACTTGCCGTGCTATTCGCTCCTAAAAAGAAGGTCATTAAACGCACTACTAAAAAGATAAACAAAAGCCACCAAAGTGAAATTTTATCATCGCCAAACAAATGATAAATCAAGGCACGACCATTTCCGCCGAGAAGAGGAAAAAGAATAAAAATGAGTGAGAGAATAGTAAATAGAAAGAAAAAGCGATATTTAATGAAGAAATTTCGCGAATGACGATTTAAGAAGATTTTAATCTTTGGTGTCAATTTCATCATCAAGACAGCAACAGGCAAGGAAAAGATAACAATAAAAAATAATGAGTAACTATACATCCAGTTATAGGCCGCATCAATGTTTATGGTAATAAGCTGATGCGGGTTGATGAGATAAGAAACAAGAAAAGCATTAATTGTCATGAGAATAACTTTTCCTAAATCTTTGAAGGAAAATTTATTAAGGCTTTCTTCAAATCCATAGCAAATCCCACTGATTGGGGCCATAAAAGCCACCCCTAAACCGACGCCCATTCCTAAACCAATGTCATCGTCTTCGTCGTGATGATTGGTGATATCATTAGCAAAAATGCCAACTGTGCCACCCATAAAAGTGCTCGGAGCTTCACTGCCTAAAGGCAAACCACCAAAAAAGGAAAAGAGAGAATTAACAAACATCAAAGGCAGAGATTTATACCACTTAATCGTCCCATTTTTACTGCGGATGTTCATCTCTAGTTGTGGCAAGCCACCACATTGAATCTCGCTATCAAAGCGAATTAAAAAGTAAGAGATAAACATGACAATGATAAGAGAGATAATATAGAATGTCATTTTGAGAATATCTTTAGATTCTAGCAAAGAAGAGGCTAAAGAAATCACCCAACTAACGGCAAATTTATATAGAGAAATCACGACCCCGATGAGCGCTCCCATCAGAAGGCATTTAATAATTTCAATAAAGATGTAAAGACCATTTTTCTTTTTCATATGCGCCCAAATATATAATCTTAGTTTCTTATACTATTAATATCAAATGAAAATAATAAAAAATCGCCAAGCAAAGAAAGCAATGATATTTATATCAATTCTTATTTAGTGTCGAGATGAGATAGAAAAATATCACCATCATCTAACTATTGACAATCAATCGATAAAGAGCGAACAAAGTAGTATCATCATTCGGACCACAATGGGAGACGAGGCCATTATCTCCCCATGTATTCGTTTCTAAGTCATAATCGCGTTGGTAGATTGAGGTATAAACATTGTCCGCTGATAGATAAGTGCCACTTAAGCGAGATATCAAACCATAATTAGCAACTTGATAATTGATGCTTACAATCTCAGTAGATTGAATCAATGAAGCATCAACATTGATTGCTAAAATTGAGCAA
>JBAYZW010000031.1:0-8949 GCA_041672305.1 Bacilli bacterium | reverse complement strand
CAATGGAAATGAAAGATAAAAAAGCTTTCAGAAAGAAGATTTATAAAATGTTAAATAACAAAATTATCAATTCAATTAATCAACAAATTCAAAAAGAATTATACAGTAGTTATCTTTATTTAGAGATGGCTAATTATTATGAGGAAAAGGGGCTAAAAGGCTTCGCGCAATATTTCGTTGTTCAAGCTCAAGAGGAAAGAGACCATGCGTTATATTTTAGAGATTATCTTCTCTTAAGAAATGCACGCGTTATCTCCTTAAAGATTGATGAGCCATATAGTAATTATCAAGATATTCGAGAGCCTCTTGTCCTTCAAATCAAGCATGAGCAAGAAGTAACAAAGTCCATCTCTGATATTCTCGATATCGCTATTAAGGAAAGAGACTTTGCTACTCAAGAATTTCTCCAATGGTTTATCAAAGAACAAGCTGAAGAAGAAAGCAAAGCGGAAAACTTATTAACCGAATATGACTTTGTCAGCGATAATAAGGCAGCGTTAATTGTCCTCGACGGCAAATTAGCTACCCGCATCTACCAAAAAGTCACTCCTGTTTTGGCTTAAATCAATCAACAAAAAACTAGCCACCTAAACGACTAGTTTTCTTAATGCCTAAACCAATATTCGCCCGAGTAACCACTTCTCTGCTAAACGACAAAAAACAATAAAAATTATTTAATAATATCTATTAACTAGATCTTCAAAGGAAATATCAATATGATGCACACAGTCTCTCAAAGAGTTGATTCTAGCATCATATAAAGGTTTCAAATGTTTTATTTTTTCTTCTCTTGTTCCGTAATGAACAGCCCTATGACAAATCGGGCAAAGAGCAACAATGTTCTCTACTCTATCAAGGTTTTGATTTGGAAAATCTTTCTGTGCCTTAATCGGAATGAGATGATGAGCCTCAAGGTATACATGGTTTCCGCTAGTTTCAAAAGTGGCATGATTTTCTAAGGGCAATATTTCCTTTAATTCACATTTATAATCAGCAAGTTGAAGTATTGTTTTAGCTAATTTTGGGTCTGTTTGATATCGATGATTTACATTATTTCCAGGTTTTAAAACTGGGTTTCTATTAGACGCAACATCAGTTTCCTCTTCAGAATTATAATAATCAGCTTCATTTACCTGAATTTCATCCTCATAGTCATTAATGTCATCAATAAGATTTTCTATTTGCTTCTTAGCAAATTCATTTTGCTCTTCGGGATAAAGATAATACTTATATAGTCTTTGGCCAGATTCTAATATTCTGCCCGCTTTTGTTGAAAACTTATTGTGATTTTTATAATGGCTTGTAAGATTTCTAATAATTTGAGTGTATTTTTGATCTCCTCTATTGCACCAATGAATTGGCTCAATAAATGGAGGAAAGTTCAGCAAACTGGTGGATCTGACCGGGATCGAACCGGCTACCTCCTCGTTGCGAACGAGGCGCTCTCCCAGATGAGCTACAGACCCATAAGGTCTTGACCGGGTTAATTCTACTTTTTTTTATAGACCTTTTCAACTCATTTAAATCAATGGTTCTTAGCGGTTGTAAACACTGATGTTGATTTCCATCTCTTCTTTTGTTCCTCCAGCGTGATGACCTTTATGAGGGACAAATTTTTCGGGAGTCATTTCTTTAGAGGCATATAGACAATAGATGTCTTTAGCGATAGCGATAAAGTCACCAATAAACTTATAAGAAAGTGGATGAGGTGTGCCTTTGCCGAAAAGTTGATCTTTGAAGACAGTTTCTCGATCCATTAATTCAAAGTATTGACCATAGTATTTATTAAATAAATCTTGGAACTCTTTTTTCTTATCGGGTTTGACAAAGAAATTGGCCACTCTTTTTTCAAAAGACATATCTTGTGATAAGAGAGAACGCAAATCTTCGTGCTCACATATATCAAAATACTTCACATCAATTAATCCATGATCGGCAAAGGAAAAGAAAATCGTATCGGGATTCGCTTTGGTCACTTTTTTTGTGAAGCGCTGAATTTGTTTAATAACGTGATGAACACAGGGATGCCTGACACCATAATGGTGAATTTTTCCATCCGGTAATGTCCAATAAAAATAGATAAAGGTTTGATCATTTTCTTTTAGAGCGTTGGTGATTAGTTGACGTGCTTCTTTGAGGCTTTTAGGACCTTTCCCATGATTAATTTCATCAGGAAATAACCCGATAGCCTGAACACTTGGATCAGCTTTTTCAATTTGTTGAAAGATGTTTTCGTAAGGACATTTCTCAAAGAGAATGGAATTGTTTTTATCCCGCACTAAAGAGCCATCACTACTACGAGTGTTTTTAAATACTTCAATGTCGTAACCATAATCTTCAAAATATTGGCTCCAAGAAAGCCACCCCGTTTCAATTGGGAATTTGCCACTTAAAAAGCCTGTTGTGGAAGCGACAGTGGTCGGGGGAAAAGTGGCCTCAATCGTCGTCAAAAAATGCGAACGCATATAACCACGCGGACGAAGATGCTTCTCTATGATATATTTTCCTAATCCATCAAAAAGCATGACAACAACCTTGCTATGTCCTTTTAAAACTTGATCAACTTCAGGAACACTCTCATGCCACGTTGGGGCAGAAAAATGTTTTAAAATTGAATTGGAAAAATTAACGATTGTATGATTGTTATTTGGCTTCATTATTTGTTATCCACCACTCCACCATCATCAAGCAGTTCATTATGAGATTCCTCTATTTCATCCATTTTTTCATTGCCGCGTATCGCATCAAATTTATTATTAATTTTATTAACTCTTGTATCTAACTTTTCTCGACTTCGTGAAGTTTTTTCTAAATCATCTGAAAATTTATTCCACTCGCGTCCGAACATTTCAAAATCTTTACTCAGACGATGAAGCTGACGATTTATTTCTTCGACATTCTTAGCTCTTTCGGCTTGAATTTTAACCATGTTAATAGTGACTAAAATAGCTGGTAAAGTACTCGGTGAAGTAAGAATTACTTTTTTATCGCGAGCGTATTCGATGACATCTTGACAATTATGATGGATAAAAGCAAAGACACCATCGTTAGGAATGAACATTAAAGCCTCAGGAGCGGTTTTACCATCAACAATGTATTTATCTTTAATCGCAGTAATGTGTTTTTTAACTGCGCTAGCAAAATCTTTCGTTGATCGATCTTTTTCTTCTTCGTTTTGAGCATCAAAAACTTTTGCATAATCTTGGAAGGGGAATTTAGAGTCGATGCAAATCATCTTATTAGGTTCTGGCATAAAGACGACAGCGTCCGCTCGGACATCGTCGCCATCTTTAACTTTCTTCATCGTATATTGTTCTTGATAACAGCCTTCCGTATCACCAAAGACATTGTGAAGAACCATGCTTAATTGATATTCGCCATATTGGCCACGGCTTTGATTACCTTCTAAAACTTGTTTTAAAGAAACGACATCTTTGGAAAGATTTTCAATGTTCTTTTGGGCAGCATCAATCGCTTGAAGTCGCTCTCTAACTTGGGTCATTGATTCATTAGTGCTCTTAAAGCCCTCCGATAGTTTTTCGTCAACTTTCTTATTGATTAAAACGATTTTATCTTCCATCTGTTTATTTAAAGCATCAAAACGAGTGTTAAGAGCTTCGGCGATGTTCTTTTGAAATCTTTCTAGTTTTTCATTGTTCATCTCGCTATTTTTTACAGTTTGATTGCTAACTTTATTCATTTCTTTAACAACCGCTAATTCGATATCGTTTTTAATTTGAGTGCTTAACAAATCAATTTGTTTTTCCAAAGCGCCAATTTCTTTTAAGTCTATTTTTGTTTCAGCGGGGGCTGGCTTTCTTTTGACAATGACAAAAATTAAAACGATAACCGCTACCAAACATAGTGAAGATAAAATAATCATCGTGATTTCCATATTATTTTTGGCTCCTCCTAACCTCAAATTATCATTTTAATGATAGCATAATCTTAATTAATAATGAAAATATTGGTTTTGCTTAGTGAAAAAAGAAGTGAATTTCTTTTACAATGTAAGTATCTATGATTGAAAAAAGAAGAACCATCGTTGTTATTGACTTAAAGGCTTTCTATTCTTTTGTCGAATGTCTTGATCGCCATTTAGATCCGTGGACTACTCCTTTGGTGGTCGCTGATAAAGAGCGAGGAAAGAATACAATTGTTTTATCTGTTTCTCCTTATTTAAAAAGTCAAGGCGTTCCATCAAGACTGCGAGTTAGAGATTTGCCGACTCGTTTTAATTATATTTTTGCCTTGCCTCACATGGAGCACTATATCGACATGTCAGCAAGAGTTGTTAATGTTTTTTTAGATTTCGTTAGTCAAGAAGATATTCATATCTATTCCATTGATGAAGCCTTTTTGGATGTCACAAGTTATTTATCTTATTATCAAAAGACCCCTTTACAACTAGTGGAAATAATTATCAATACCGTCAAGGAAAAAACAGGGTTAGCCGCCACAGCGGGGATTGGAGATAACTTTTTTCTCGCCAAAGTTGCCTTAGATGTCTATGCCAAAAAAGAGAAAAATGGGATTGCTATCATGTATCAAGAAGATGTCAAAACTAAGTTATGGCCGATTAGTCCATTAAATAAAATTTGGGGAATTGGAGCGAGAACGGAAGCTAAATTGAATAAATTAGGCATTTTTTCAGTTAAAGATATTGCGCTATCCAATCTCTCGTTTCTCACTAAAAATTTCGGTGTCATTGGTGAACAACTCTATCGTCATGCACATGGAATTGATGAGGCCGATATCCATGAAAAATATATTCCTCAATCCACAAGTCTTTCCATCGGACAAGTGCTATTTAAAGATTATAATCAAAACAACATCACCACTATTTTGCAGGAGATGTGCGATGACTTGAGTGAAAGAATGAGAAGAGAAGGAAAATGTTCATCGCTCGTTTCTCTTTTTATTGGCTACTCAAAAAAACAAGGTGGTTTTTCTAAGCAATTATCTTTATTACATGCCACTGATAATACCAAATTATTATACGAGGCAATTTTAGAGATATTTCATGAGAATATTAAAGATTTGCCCATTAGAAATGTGGGAATAAGTTTTGGGAAATTGATTAATTCTGGTTTCCAACAATTAAATATTTTTGAAGATCAAAATAAACAAATTAAGAGTTCAATATTGTTGACCACTATTGATAAAATTCATCAGCGATATGGAAAAAATATCTTATTAAGAGCCTCGGCTCTAACGAGCGATAGCACCATTAAAGAGAGGCATGAACAGATTGGAGGACATCATCGATGAGTGATCGAGGAATGAAAAAATGGGCTCCTTATCGTTCTTTAAATGAACATATACCTGCTATTAATAAAAGCATTCAGCAAAAAGAACTTATAACTAAGCCACAAATTTCCCAAGATAAAGCGGAAGATATTAACAATATCTTGACTAATTACCATGGGGAAAATCTAATTGTGACTTTCTTTCGCAACCACAAAATTCAAAATGAAGAAAACATCATTAAAAAAATTGTTAGTGAGGAACGAAAGATCATTTTGTTTAATAACAAAGTTATCTATTTTGAAGAGATAGTTGATTTAAAAATTAAATAGCCCAGTTTCCGTCTTTAAAGATTTGAGTTTTTTTACCTTGTGCGTCTTCGCCAATAATACTTAAATTCTTGGTTCCAACCATAAAATCAACATGAATCATTGAACTATTGATGCCTTTAGCTTTGACTTCTTCGGCAGTTAAATTTTCCGAGTTAGGAAGTAAATCACGGAAGCCTAAACCAAGAGCGATGTGACAAGCGGCATTTTCATCAAAGAGAGTGTTGTAAAATAAAATTTCTGATTCGCGGATTGGAGAGTCATAAGGAACAAGAGCTACTTCTCCTAACATGCTGGCGCCTTCATCCATCGCAATCATTTTCTCAAGCAAAGCTTGATTTTTCTTCGCGTTAACTTTAACAGCCTTGCCATCTTTAAAGGTAATAGAAAATTGATCAATAATTTCACCATTGTAACTAAGCGGTTTGGAAGCGACCAAAATGCCTTCACAATGCCCAGCTAGAGGAGTGGTAAAAACTTCTTCAGATGGAATATTAGGATTGAACTCTCCTTTATTAGGAGCGACCTCCACACCACCACCCCAGCGAACTTCAGGATTTAAAGCTACGGAGAAATCGGTTCCGTTTGGATCTTTATAGTAGAGTTTTGTCAATTTAAGGGCTTCAAGTTTATCTCTTTGCGAAATCAAAAATTGATTATGTTGGTTCCAATTTTCCACTGGATCTTGTCCATCGACACGAGAAGTGAAAAGAATCATCTCCCACAATTTTTCAATAGCCTCTTCTCCTTTGAGACTAGGGAATACTTTTTCAGCCCATTTAACGCCTGGAACAGCAGCGATACACCATTTATATTTGCTATCGATTTGATCGATATATTTCTTAATTTTGCCATACATTTTTGCGCGAGATTTTCCTACTTTTTTCTGATTGACACCTTTCATAGCGTCAGGATCATCCGAAATGATATGTAAAACAGTTGGCAATTTTTTAACCATATATTTATAACGGGTTATCAAAATAGAATTAACACTTCCAAGTGTAGAAACACTCTGGTATTTATAACTAATCTTTTTAATGGGATCATGAGACCAGCGAACGACAACTTCTTTTGCTCCAGCTTTATAGCACTCTTCCACAACCATCGTCACAAAATCTGGTTGATCAAGTTGAGCATTAACCCATACTATTTCTCCTTTTTGCACATTGATGCCCTTTTTGACAATTAAGCGAGCATAATCTTGTAATAATTCTTGTTTCATATTTCAAACCTCTTTAATGAGTTTCATTATACTTTTTTTCTCTCGCGTATATAATATGAAAAGGAGGATTCTATATGAAAAATTTATTTGAACAATATAAATGGTTAAAAATCATCTTTGGAATCGTGCTCTTTTCTCTTGGTTTGATGACATTAATTATCGCATTAAACAAAAATGGTGATGAATTAGTCAAAATTATTTGCTTAATGATTGCTATTTATTGCTTTGTGAACGCTATTTTTATTGCTACATTTGCTCTTCTTTCCGAAAAGAAAGTTGGCTTTAATGGCATCAGCGGAGATTTATTAATTAGTGGCATTATCATTGGTGTTGGTGTGGCGTTTTGCTTTGTTGATCAAGCCAGTGCTGTCATTGGAACCATTGTTCAATACTGTTTGCCATTAATACTTATCGCTTTGGGCGCTGTGATACTCGTTAAATTTATCTTATTGGTTTCAAATCCTGAATCCCGCAGTGATCATCCCGCTTGGGTTCGCGCCTTAGTGGCATGGATTATCTTATTGACAGTGGGTATTGTTTTCTGGATTGAAAAAGGAAATATCATTGATATTATCTATATTATTATTGGCGGTTTGATTATGGTTGTTGGTGTTTTAGTAATTGTTGCTGCTATTATAACGCTCGTGAAAGATCGCAAGATTAAACAAATTGAAAGTAAATAAGTAATTCACATAATAAAAAGTCATCGAATTGATATGAGCCCCAAAAGTTGGACTAACCAACCAGAGGGGTTTTATTATAAATGGATGACTATCAATATCGCTTTTTTATTGATTGTGACTATTACTTTTTTTTAACTTCACAAGCAATATCTCATATACAATATCACCAGCAAAAATAATCACAGGAATTAAAAATAATAGTGAATTTCCTGTTGCGGCAAGAAAGATAAAATAGATTAAGCATAATGACAAAACAATGATATAGGAAATTTTTATTCTCTCACCATAAATGAGTCTTGCAATGATTAAAGACATCATAATTAAAGGCAGACCGAAATTTAAAACAATGAGAATATAACTAAAGATTGTTTTATTATAAGCGTGGATAGATATATAAGTTACGCTCATCCAGGAATAACTAGAAGGATCAGGATTTGGCAAAGTTGAAAGAGTCGTGTAAATAATTGGCAAGAAAAGAAATGAGAGAGCCACAAATAACAGCAAAGTTTTAATAAAAACAATTATTTTCTTATTCATAAAATCCCCTTATTTATATGTCTTGATTGTAGCATTTCGGTTTCATCTTTTAAATAATCACTATTAAACAGAACAACACCTCATTAGGGTAATTAATTACACATGCCACTTTATACTTGCTGTTACATTCAAGTTTAAATTCCGTTTTGCATTTTATAATAATACCCCTCCTCCTGTTTTATTCAGAATTTGGATTGCATATCACATTCATAATTTTTTTATAAAAAACATTCCACTAAGGAATGAATTTTATTAATTAGGCAGAAGCGCCGGATTGAATAAGTTTGATAATAATTGCTAGGATGAAGAAGATGATGGCGACGATGAGAGTGAGAATTGAAACAACTTTTTCTGCTCCTCTTTCTTTTGTCTTAACAAAGACATTTAATCCACCACCAGTGATAGCGCCAGAGGCACCTTCTGATTTACCACCTTGCAATAAACAAAGGATAATGATCACAATTGCGACCGCCATTAAGACCCAGTCATACCAATTTAACATATATGTTCATCCTTTCTATTGATTGCTTAATAATCATAAATAAAACCGAAGCATAAGGCAAATAAAAGATTAGGAAATATTTGCTTTCATTTCGATAATAATGTCACGCAGTTCCGCCGCTCTTTCAAATTCAAAATCATGAGCAGCTTGTTTCATCTGCTTCTCTAATTCTTTGATTCGTTGAGCGATTTCGGTTCTTGAACCATGTTTTGTCAACTTAATCATCTCATCGATTTCATTGTCAGAGTTATGAATTGGCGGACGTATTTCTTTAATGATTGTACGAGGTATAATTCCATTTTCCATATTGTAGCGATTTTGAATATCGCGACGGCGATTGGTCTCTTCAATGGCAATCTTCATCGAATCAGTCATATGATCTGCATACATAATCACTAAACCATGTTCATTTCTGGCAGCTCGACCAGT
>JBAYZW010000030.1:0-8984 GCA_041672305.1 Bacilli bacterium | reverse complement strand
ATAAGAAAAGACCAGAATTTCGGTTTCTGGTCTCATCTTTTTCTATCCACCTTTTAAAGTAGAGTTTTGATGGCTTGTTTTGTTTATTCCACCTTTTTCCACCTTTTAAAGTAGAGAGCCTTTATTTTTGCTCTTCTTCAACTTTTTTCTCGTCAGGAGTAATGGGCTTCTGACCGACATTTAATGAATTCATTAATTGCTCATTTTGATTGAAATTATCAAGATTTTTATCAAATATTGATTCGCTCAATTTCTTAATTCTCAAGGTGCGGGATATAAGTGATTGGACACACCATAAATACCATAGCCCTCCGATGATAATGCCGGGAACAAAAAGGTAACCACCCCACGCTTCTAAGACAAAGTGTGGTTCATTGATTAAAATTGGTGCCTTAATAATAAATGAAAACTCTGTTATAAATTTAATTTGGATGACATCACTGAAATCCCAACAGAATAAAATCGTCGCAAAGCCTTCAGTCGTATCAAAAGGATTATAGGTAAAATCATGATAGATAATATCTCTAATCAATAAAATCAAAGAAGAGACTAACATGATAACAACAGGAATACGAGCCGCTTTATAGAATATAATCCAATTCTTTTTATGAGCGTATTTGCTAAAAGTTTTTTTATCGGTTATCACTCGTGAATAAACGACGTCGGAAACGCCAGTATCAAGACGTTTGCCCTGCCATTTCATCACGCGAACAATGAGATATCCTATAAACCCAACAATAACAAAAAATAAAATCAAAATTAAAAGTAAAGCCACAATAAGTCGTTTGTCTGATTCGGTTAATTTAATGAGTTCAATAAGCATACACGATTAAAAATCCTTAAAATCAATATCAATTCCATTATGTGAATCGTCGATTTTCTTGTCATCCTCTTCAATCGGTTCATCAATAAGAGAAGTTTTTTTAGGCGAATATTTTTTTTCAGAAATATTATTTGGTTGAATGTTTGAATCATTGCTTTCTGCAATAGCACTACCATTTTCTTTTTCATCAATCGAAGGAATGGCTTCTTTTTGAAGAGGAACTTGATGATTATTAGTCTCCGCTTGTGTTTCCTCGTCATTCTCAAAAGTGGTGGTTTTATCTTGATTAAAGCAAGCCTCCTCAACTGAATGTTGGTTGGTGTTTACTGGAGCTGGCATAACGGGGGTTGGGGTTGGTTCGGAGGGAACATTGCTAGGGAGAGATTGCTGCATATTTCCCTGATTAAAAACAGGATTTGAACTAGCTGGAATAGCGCTTTGAATAATTGCTTTGGCTTTCTTATCTTCAGGCAATTCAATATCAAGAGAACGGCCGCAGAAAAATAGAATGATCGACTTAAAAAATAAAAAAATGAAAGCGATAAGCCCAACGAGGGCATATCCCGCCATTACTAAAAGAAAAAAAGGTAATACAAAAATATATAATAATCCCTTTCCAAAACTTTTAAATAAACCTTCCATTAATTTTGCCTATCTCCAATTGTATCTTGCTTTTTGTTTTTAAACAAATAATTATTGATGAAACCAATAACGGCGATAAAAAGAGGAAAAATCTGCAATAGTAGTAAACCAATGGGCTCAGAAGTGGCTTGACTAATTAGAGAATAAAACCCAGCGAATAAAAAAACAGAAAGAAAGGCACTGCTAATTAATAAAGCGATAATAAGCTTATTTCGGTTAACAATTAAAATGCCCAATTCATAAATTGACAAAAGAAGAACCATAAACATAACCGAATAAGATAATTCAGGATAGAAAAACACCAAAGCAACACTAGTACCAATAAATAGAGGAATTAAAAATAAAGTAATTGTTTCTCCTTTTTTAAAATTAGTGGTATCAATATTCATTTTTGGTAATTCTTCATTGATGACAATAAAAGATAAAATCTGCTGAATAAGAGCCAAGGAGCAGATAAACATGTGTTTGACATAATTAAGATAAGCATAATGATCAAGTTTAAAAAAAGTAGCAAAATCACTAACGATATCTCTACCATATAAAATATTAATGATAGGTAAAGCGAGATAAGAAAAGATAATCTGAGTAAAAACAGCCGCTAAAATAATTAAAATAGGGCTGGTTCTCTTTTCCAATAATATTCCGAAAGCAAAACCAGAAAAAATAGAAGGAACTACATAAAAAAGGGTATTTCCAATATCCCAAATTGTTGCTAATAAGCACAATCCAATTGTGACAATAGTGTAGATGATAAAATATTTTTTATTACAAAATAAAGTGACAATAGTACTGGTTAAAGGAAGAATAAAAACAAGAAGAAAAAGTAAATAAGGTAGCCATGTTGCAAGTAAAACGAAAACCACATTGATTGCTGCCATCAGAGCCATATAAGTGATATTTCCCGTCAATGTTTCTTTCTTTTTAAATATTGCCATTTTTATTATTTTAGCATTAGCCAATATTTTTTCAAAAATAACTCTGAAAAAAGGCTCTATCTAATTATGAAGAAAATAATCACTTTACTCATGTGCGCTCTTTTTGCTTTCTCTTGTTCTAAGCCAGATTTACCATTGGACTATGATGATTTTCCTTCCTTATTTATTCTATGGGAAGACGTTTTTAAGCAAAAAGAAGCAAAATACTATGTCTATTTCTACAGCAATCAGTGTTATTATTGTCAGCAAATTAAAGAAAAACTGCTTATTATAATTAAGCATGCGACGACGCCCTATTATCTTCTTAGTTATAATGAAGCAATCCCTATTGCTGAAGATGTTGATCAAACAATTGGCGCATCAACGATTGAACAATTATGGTTTGGCGGAACACCCAGTTTATTAGAAATTGAGATGAATGCTGTAACAAAAAATATACTTGGTGTTCAAAAAATAAGTGATTTTTTATTTTATTGAGATGAATTTTAAAAATATTTGAGCGACAAATGAATTGAAAAAAGATGGATAATATGATAATATATTGCATAGCAATATATGAATATAAGCAATGAATTAAATGAGAAACAATTAGAAGCCGTGACCACTCTTGCCCAACACGTGCGAATTATCGCTGGTGCCGGATCGGGTAAAACACGAGTTTTGACATATCGAATCGCTTATTTATTATCGGAACTTGATGTGGCGCCATGGTCAATCTTGGCTATCACTTTTACTAACAAAGTAGCTGATGAGATGCGACAAAGAATTTTAAGAATGATTCCAGATGCTAGTGCTGATTTAACGATTAAAACTTTTCATTCATTTGCTGCTAATTTTTTGCGCAAAGAAATTGATGTCTTGAATTTTCCTCGGTCTTTTACCATTTTAGATGAAGATGATCAAACTAAAATTGTTAAAGATATTGCATCTGACATGAGTTTTAAACGCGGAGATAAAATTGTCAACAAAGCCCTTGGTTATATTAGTGCTAAAAAATTGAAAGAATTATATCCTGATGATATTAAAATAATTAGACCAGCATTCGAAGACGAGAAAACCTGTCTTGAAATTTATACTCGCTATGAAGAAGTAAAATCGAGAAGTTATGCTTTAGATTTTGATGATTTATTATTGAAGACAATTCGTATCTTAGAAGATTACCCGAGCATTCATTTAAAATGGCAAAATCGTTTCAACTTTATTTTAATAGATGAGTTTCAGGATACAAACGATGTGGAAAATCACATGATTAAACTGCTTATGAAACCATCCACTTCTCTATATGTAGTTGGTGATCCAGATCAAACAATCTATACATGGCGGGGTGCTAATCAAAGCATCATTCTAAATTTGGATAAAGATTATCCTGATGTTCAAACAATCATTCTCGAAAGAAATTATCGCAGTAGTCAAAACATTTTAGATTCAGCTAATAAACTTATTTCATTTAATAAAATGAGAGTTCCAAAAAATCTTTACACTAGTGCTAGTAAAGGTGAACCAGTTACGGTTTTCGGGGGAGCCTCATCGAAGGGTGAAGCTGATTATGTTTCACGCGAAATTCAAAAATTAGTTAAGGGTGGCAATAAACATTACTCTGATTTCGCTGTTTTATATCGTTCCAATTATGTGACGATGGAATTTGAAACCGCTTTTGTGAATCGTGGGATTCCCTATAAAATTTTTGGGGGACAAAAGTTCTATCAAAGACGTGAAATTAAAGATGTATTAGCCTATTTTCATCTGCTTATTAATAAAAACGATAATATTTCTTTTTATCGTATAATTAATGTTCCTCAAAGAGGAATTGGTGATCTTACTATTGAAAAAATTAAGAATGAAACAGATAGAGCAAATCAAAATGTTTATGAGTATATTTGCAATATTGATCGTGAAAATTCAAACATCCCTTCAAAGATAATCGATAAGTTAAAAGCGATGATTGAATTAATTGAAATAACTCGTGTCAAAATTGAGACTGATCAGGAGGTATTTTCTAAAACCCTTGAGGATATGATAATATCGCTTGGTTATTATGAATATTTGTTAAAAGAAGATGATGGAGAAGAGAGAAGAGAGAATATCAAAGCCTTATTCGCGGATATTCGTCATTATCTAAAATCCAATCCTGAATCAACCTTTGCAGAGTATTTGCAAAATTTATCTTTATATTCTGCACAAGATGATGTCATTGATGGTGATTTTGTTACTATGATGACCGTTCACACTGCTAAAGGATTAGAGTATCCTATTGTTTTTGTTGTTCGATTCAATGATGGTGTTTTTCCTCATTCGCGTTCGGTTGCGGAATCAGGTTATCGTGGTCTTGAAGAGGAAAGACGTCTCGCTTATGTGGCGATGACAAGAGCGAAAGAAAAGCTTTTCTTAACATATGCGAACGATTTCAATTATGTTTTAGGCTGTAATTATATTCCATCACAGTTTTTAACCGAATCAGGCAACGATGTTGTCCATTCTGAGGTCGCGTATAATCCTTATCGCTCCTCTAAACGACAGAGCGAATATCATTTTAATGATGGGCCAAACCTTGACTTCACTACCGACGAACCCATTAAACAGGATTTCACTAAACAAACAAATAATGTTGAACAATGGAATGTGGGAGATGTTGTCTATCATAAGAATTTTGGAAAAGGAATCGTTCTCGCTCTCGAAGGAGATGGTATTATTAAAGTATCATTTGCAAATCACGGAATAAAATCCCTAATGGGAAATCATCCATTTCTTTCTAAAGGAGGACATGAAGCATGATACCAAAAGAGCGAATAAAAGAGATTACCAAACTCCTTGAAAAATATAATTATGAATATTATGTTTTAGATAATCCATCCGTTGCAGATAGTGAATATGATCGTTTGATGCAAGAACTGATTTTGCTTGAAAAGGAACATCCTGATTTAGCTTCTCCTCTTTCTCCAACTCAAAGAGTAGGTGGCATAGTTCAAGATCAGTTCAAGAAGATTGTTCATCAACGTTCAATGCTTTCTTTAGCTAATGCTTTTAATGAGGATGATTTGCGTGATTTTGATCGAAAAGTAAAAGAAATTATTGGTGGAGATTCCATCACATATATGGCTGAGATGAAAATTGATGGTCTTGGCATGTCACTTGTCTATAACAAAAAACTTCTTTATGCCGCTACTCGTGGTGATGGTGTTGAAGGTGAAGATGTCACGGCCAATGTTATTACAATTAAATCAATTCCCTCACACATTGATTTGGATGGTGATTTTGAAGTTCGCGGTGAAGTTTTTATGCCAAAAAAATCATTGATGAAACTCAATAAAGAAAAAGAAAATAAAGGCGAACCACTTTTTGCTAATGCGCGAAACGCTGCGGCTGGAAGTATTCGTCAGCTTGATAGTTCAATTGCCGCCAGCCGTGGTCTTGACGCCTATTGGTATTATTTTGTCAATGCCAAAGATTACCATATTCGTTATCATTCTGAGGCTTTGAATATGGTGAGCAAATTGGGATTTAAAACAAATCCTGAACGTCGAATTTGTCATGGAATAGATGAAGTTATTCAATATGTTATTGAATATACCAAGAAAAGACCTGAACTCGGCTATGATATTGATGGTGTTGTCGTCAAAGTTGATGATATGTCTATATATGATAAATTGGGATATACCGCTAAAACGCCACGATGGGCAATTGCGTATAAATTTCCTCCTGAAGAAGTCGTCACTAAACTTCTTGATATTGTCTATACCGTTGGAAGGACAGGAAAAATTACTCCTAATGCTGTCTTAGAACCTGTTCGTGTCGCAGGAAGCACGGTTCAAAGAGCAACCCTTCATAATGAAGATTTCGTTCGAGAAAAGAATTTGATGATTGGGGACTATGTTGTTTTAAGAAAAGCGGGCGATGTTATTCCGGAAGTAGTACGGGTACTAGAAGATAAACGCGATGGCAGTCAGAAGCCTTATCATATGATTGATAAGTGTCCAGTTTGTGGATCTCCTTTAGTTAAAATTGAAGCGATGCATTTTTGCATGAATCCCTTATGCGATGCTCGCCAAATTGAATCAATAATTCATTTTGCGTCACGTGATGCTATGGATATTGAGGGTTTGGGTGAAAAGGTTGCTGAACAATTTTTTAATCAAGGTTTCTTTCATAAAATAAACGAAATTTACAGCCTTTATGATTATCGAAACGATATTATTAGTCTTGATGGATGGCAATCAAAATCCATTGATAATTTATTAGAGGCAATTGAAAAATCAAAGAACAATTCTTTGGAAAAAGTTTTGTTTGGATTAGGGATTAAAGAGGTTGGTAAAAAAATGGCTAAAACCTTAGCGAAGAAATTCTCACATATTGATAATTTGATGAAAGCAACAGAGGAGGAGCTTTTGGAGATTCCTGACATTGGACCTATTGTCGCTCGGTCTATTGTTTCGTGGTTTGCTTCTGAATCAAATGTTGAAACTATTAATGCTCTAAAATTAAGTGGATTGAATTTTTCCTATAAAGGAACAAATACTCAAGCTGCTAATTCTTATTTTTCTGGAAAGACAGTTGTTTTAACGGGAACTCTCTCTTTTATTGGAAGAAAAGAGGCCACCGAACTTCTGGAAAATTTGGGAGCCAAAGTTACTGGTTCTGTTTCTAAGGCCACTGATGCGGTAATTGTCGGAACGGACGCTGGTAGCAAACTAGAGAGAGCTCAATCGCTAGGAATTACTACACTGAGCGAAGACGAGTTCAAAGAATTGATAAAATAACCTACATATATATTATTATTTTTATTTTAGAATATCTGTTTTTTTTGCAAGTATATTTTTATTAATAAAAATGTTTTCAATATGGTAGTATATTTCTAATAGAATAGGATTATTAAGATATGAAAAAAGTTGATATGCAATTATTGAAACAATCAGCCAACAACTTAATGTTTGATATGGATGAATCTGAATACAGCACTCTTCTTGAAGAATTTTCAGTTGTCATTCGCCAGATGGAATTGATTTCTACAATTCCTGGCTTAGATGATGTTGAGCCAATGACATTTCCATTTGATGTTTCAACAGATTACCTTCGCGCCGATACCGCCGTTTCGCCTCTCTCTCAAGAAGAGGCGTTACAAAATGCTAGTGATGTTGTTGATGGGCAAATTCGTTTGCCAAAGGTGGTAGGATAATGGATTACTTAATTCAGGATATTTTGTCTATTCATCAAGCCATTGTTGATGGCAAAGTCACTCCTCTTGAATTGGTCAAACAAGCGATTAAAAAGGCTAAACAAGATCAGAATAATGCTTTCGAATATATCTGCGAAAAGGAAGCTCTTGACGCCGTCAATAATCTTGATGAAAAAAAGAAAAATCATCTTTTATGGGGTATACCTTTTGTTTTAAAAGATAACTTCTCCACAAAGGGCATTCCCACTTCTGCTTCTTCGAATATCCTTAATGGATATGTTCCTCTTTATTCTAGCGAGGTTTATCTTCGCTTAATTAATGAAGGAGCTATTCTTATCGGCAAAGTTACTCTTGATGAATTAGCGATGGGTGGAACAGGAACAACTGGTCGGAAAGGTCGGACCTATAATCCTTGGGACCCTCAACATCAGCATATGATTGGTGGTTCTTCTTGTGGATCAGCCGCTTCTGTCGCCTCGGGAATCGTTCCCTTTTCTATTGGATCTGATACCGGTGATAGTGTTAGAAAACCAGCTAGCTATGCTGGTCTCGTAGGAACTAAGCCGACATGGGGACGTATTTCTCGCTTTGGTTTATTTCCTTTTGCTCCCTCTCTTGATCATGTCGCTTTTTTTACGCGTAATGTCCAAGACTCCGCTATTGTTCTACAAGCTTTAGCGGGAAGAGATGAGAAGGATAGTTCTTCATCTATTGAAAATGTTCCCTCATATTTAGAACCAATTGATGGAAATGTGAAGGGTAAACGAATCGCCATTATTAAAGAGATATACGATTCCATCATTAATGAGCATATTCGCGACGCTTTTAATCATTCAATTGCGAAGCTTACATCTTATGGTGCTGTCGTTGAATTTGTTTCAATGGATATTAATCTCTGCAAAGCAATATACCCTACATATATAGTTATATCTTGTTCAGAAGCAACGAGTAATAACGCTAATTTAGACGGAATAAAATTTGGACCTCGCTCAGAAGGAAAAGATTACGAAGAAGTCATGACAAAAGCTCGTACCAAGGGTTTTTGCGAGATGATAAAAAGACGTTTTGTGATTGGAAGTTATTCTCTTTTTAAGGAAAATCAAGATGAAGTATTTTTAAGAGCCCAAAAATGTCGTCGAGTTATCGTTGATGCGGTGAATGATATATTAACTAGCTATGATGCTATTTATTTACCAGCTTCTCCGACTACTGCTCCATTATTTGATGGAAGAGTTAGCGATAAGCTTTCCAATGAATATTTGATTTCTGATAACCATCTAGCACTAGCTAATTTTGCGGGACTCCCTTCTATAGTAATACCTTTAGGCTTTGAAAATAATCTTCCCTTTGGAGCTAGTATTATGTGTCGCAAATTTGAGGAAGTGAAAATGTTTTCCATTGCTCAGGCCCTCGA
>JBAYZW010000029.1:0-9038 GCA_041672305.1 Bacilli bacterium | reverse complement strand
GCCACCATCAACCAACAAGGTCTCAGAATCATCAATCCGCAGGGGATTATTGATGAAGTTAAAAGGCTTGATTAAATAGTAGAAACTGGACTCAAATTAATAATATAATTTTCCTTATTGCAAGAAATCGCCTTCTTCTGCAATAAGGATTTTTGTATTATTAAAAATGAAGGTTTTTTGCAATATAAATTTTTGTTTACATCTCTAGGGTTAATGTAAACAAAACGGGGGTAAAAGTTTACATTGAGACAAATTGAATTTTAGAAGCAATTAGAGGCAATTTATAAAAATTCCTAAAAATAGGCAAAAATTAAGTCTCTAAATATATAAAGTTGCTGTAAACAATTAGAGGCTTTTACAAAAAAATAGAAAAATATTTTTTCCTTGCCAACTACCCCCAAAAGTGCCACAATAGAGCTAGTTTTAAAAATATTTTAGATAGCGGAGGGGCTTATTTTTAGTTATGGCTAAAAAATCCTCTTCGGCTACCTCTTTTGCTAATCAAGGCGCTAAGGCACCGACTCACCAGGCCACCAAGGAACAGGAACGCTCTGAACTGCACCGCGCCATTTGGCAAATTGCCAACGATCTACGAGGCAGCGTTGATGGTTGGGATTTTAAATCGTATGTTTTAGGAATCCTTTTTTATCGTTTCATTAGCGAGAATCTAACCAACTTCATTAACGCCGAGGAGCCGACCAAAAACTTTGATTATACCAAACTGTCCGACCAAGAAGCCGAATTGGGCCGAGCGGTCACGGTCAAAGAAAAAGGCTTCTACATCCTGCCCAGCGAGCTTTTTATTAACGTTGTTAAAAAGGCTCGCGGTGACGCTAATCTCAACGAAACCCTGTCCAGAGTCTTTACCAATATTGAAAACTCAGCTAAAGGCTCGGATAGCGAAGATGATTTGAAAGGTTTGTTTGATGATCTGGATGTCAATTCTAACAAGCTGGGAGCCAATGTTGAAAAGAGGAATCAGAAGCTCGTCAAACTCCTGGAAGCGGTCGCTGACCTGCGCCTGGGCGATTATGCCCACAATACCATTGACGCTTTCGGCGATGCCTACGAGTTCCTGATGACCATGTATGCTTCCAATGCCGGAAAATCAGGCGGCGAGTTCTTTACGCCGCAAGAAGTCAGCGAGCTCTTGGCCGAGATAACGACGGTCGGCAAGACTGAAGTGAACAAGGTTTATGATCCCTGTTGCGGTTCCGGCTCGCTGCTGCTTAAATTCGCCAAAGTTCTGGGCATGGAGAATGTACGCCAGGGGTTTTACGGACAGGAAATCAACCTGACCACCTATAACCTTTGCCGCATCAACATGTTCTTGCATGATATTAATTATAATAATTTTGATATCGCTCACGGCGACACGCTGACCGACCCCCAGCATTGGGATGATGAACCGTTTGACGCCATTGTTTCCAATCCGCCGTATTCTATCAATTGGGAAGGGGATGCCAATCCGCTGCTAATCAATGACCCGCGCTTTTCTCCGGCCGGAGTGCTGGCCCCAAAAAGCAAGGCCGACCTGGCCTTTACCATGCACATGCTGGCCTGGCTGTCCACCAGCGGCACGGCGGCCATTGTTGAATTCCCGGGTGTTTTATACCGCGGCGGCGCTGAGCAGAAAATCCGCAAATACCTGATCGATAATAATTACATCGATACCGTCATCCAGTTGCCGGCCGATCTATTTTTTGGCGTTACTATCGCCACCTGCATTATTGTCTTAAAAAAGAGCAAGAAGGACAATAAGACACTATTTATTGACGCCTCGGCTGAATTCGTCCGGGCTGGAAATAAGAATAAGCTAAGCCCAGAGAATCGGAAAAAGATTCTGAATGCTTTTATTGAGCGCCAAGATGCCGATTATTTCGCCAAGCTGGTTGATAATAAGACCATCGCCGACAACGATTATAACATCGCTGTTTCCAGCTATGTGACCGCCAAGGACACTCGGGAGGTGATTGACATTAAAGAGCTTAACGCCAAAATAAGCCAGATCGTTAAAAGACAACAGCAGCTTCGCGAGGCGATTGATGAGGTTATCGCTGATATTGAAGGATAATAATATGAGAATTTTTGATATATTTAAAGCATCCGAAGCTGATATTATCCAAAATAAAAAAGATGGGGTTATTTATGTCGCAGATTTTCCCGGTGGGACTGGAAGATATATCTCAATCGCAGAAGCTGGAACGAATGCCGACTTGGATGCTAAAATTTCCCCACGAATTCACCTGCGTATTACATATTTAACGAATGATGAGAAAATAAGCGGTGTAGAAATAGCAAAAGTTGATGGCGGAAAAATTGAGAAAATACATTTTTCAACATTAGATTTTGAGAGAATTTTGCAGCTTCTATCCTTATTTTCTGACCTAGATCTCAAGGCTGTTGTAAATAAAACGGTAGTTTTCGACGAATCGATCATTGGCGATTCACGCGAAGTATCTCGTTTTCTTGCGCTTATCGCGTCCGATCCTGAAGGGAAAGATAAAATCAGTGAAATCGCGAAAAATTATGGCCTAATCAAAGTTGGAGACATTGATGACATTGTCCAAAAAAAGGAGGCTGTAGTGCTTTTTGAGAAAATCTTAAATAGTCCAGCTGAATTTAATGCATATAAAAGTAAACTTGGTGTTGGAAAAGATGAAGAAGTATGGCAAAGATTTTTTGCTGAAAATTCATGGATACTCGGAGCGGATTTTGTTGAAATTCTCGACGAACGTCGAATCGATGTGGATAGTATAACTGATTATCTTTTAAGGTCATTTGATGGTTTCGTTGATATCGTTGAATTAAAATTGCCATCAGCTCCTTTTTGGACAGCAGAACTTATCCCAAAAAGTGAATTAACTTCAGCGACAATGCAATGCAATAGATATATATTACAAACCGAAAGAAAAATTAACGATTTAGAGTTTAATAAAAAAATTAAACATACTCCGATTATTAAACCACGAATAACCCTTATTTACGGTCGCTCACAATTATGGGGCGATGAAGAAAAAGAGGCTTACCGCGTATTAAATTCAAGTTATAATACTTTAAATATTATTACTTATGATCATCTCCTGGAAAGAGCGAAACGTCTGGTAGGTGTATCTATAGTTGAGAGTGATACCGTGGAGCCAGAAGAGGCAATTCAGAATATTCCATTTTAATTTATGAGACTTCACCAATCAAAAATCGAAAAATTGATTTCAGAATTATGCCCAAATGGTGTAGAGTTTAAAACTTTAGATTCTGTCTCAACAAAAATCTTTGCAGGTGGAACACCGAGTACATCAAAAAGTGACTACTACAATGGAGATATTCCATGGCTGCGGTCTGGAGAAATAAATTTTAATATAATTAAATCAACAGAGAAAACAATAACAAAACAGGGGTTTGAAAAATCATCAGCTAGATGGGTTGAATCTAATAGCGTCTTGCTTGCAATGACCGGAGCAACAGTCGCACGATCAGCAGTTAATCAAATACCATTAACTGCAAATCAATCTTGCTGTGCAATTGAGACAAATGGAAATTTGTTAAATTATAAATTTCTCTATTATTTTTTGGCTCAAAATTATAGAAAATTAAGAAGTTCGGCACAGGGTGCTTTGACTAGCTTAAACTTATCAATGATTAAAAAAATAATCATTCCCGTTCCACCGATCACAATCCAAGAAGAAATTGTAAAAATTCTTGATAATTTTACAGAGCTGGAGGCAGAGCTGGAGGCAGAGCTGGAGGCAAGGAAAAGTCAATTTGATTATTATAAGAAAGAAATGTTAGCGTTTGCAGATAGTGTGGAGCTCAAGAGCATTAGTGAAATCTGCCAAATCAATCGCGGTAGAGTCATGTCAAAAGACTATCTCAAAGAAAATATTGGTAATTACCCAGTTTATTCATCTCAAACAGCAAATAACGGAATTTTTGGGTGCATCAATACTTACGACTATGACGGTGAATATATAACTTGGACAACTGACGGAGCATATGCCGGTTCAATTTTTTATCGTAACGGAAAATTTAGCATCACAAACGTTTGTGGTCTTCTGAAAGTAAAATCTGGTGATGTAAATGTAAAATTCCTTTCTTATATTCTAGCGACGGTTTCTAAAAAATATGTAAGCGCTGGGATGGGGAACCCAAAGATCATGAGCAATGTAATGGAAAAAATCAAAATTCCAATCCCCCCTATTGATGAGCAGGAAAGGATAGTTTCCACTCTTGATAAATTTGACGCCTTAGTAAATGATATTTCCATTGGTCTACCGGCTGAGCTCAAGGCTCGCCGCCAACAATACGAATATTATCGCAATAAGCTTTTAACTTTCAAAGGATTGCAGTCATAAATATGACAGAATTCAATGCGATTGAGGATGTCGCCAAAAGCATAAAGCGCCAGCTTGATACATCCACGTCGAAAAAAAAGATTTTAGCATTATACGCCTTTAATTCTATGGGTAAAACCAGACTAACCAATATATTGAGCGAGTCGGAGAGTGAGGATGAAGTGGATAATAGGCAAATAGAAATTCTTTGCTATAACGCATTCTTGGAGGATATTTTCAAATGGGATAATGAGAGTTATATTCTTACCTTTGATACAAGCTCATGGATTATTCAATTGATTGTTGAACAAGGACTTGAGGGCGCTATAATAGACAACTTTAAAGATATTATCAATTTGAAGATTGAGCCATCATTTGATTTTACTAAAGGGGAAGTTACTTTTAACATCGTTTCTGGGGACGATAGAAGCACGACGAATATCAAAATTTCAAAAGGCGAAGAAAGTGCGTTGATATGGTCTGTCTTCTATGCCGTCCTGGAAACAGCTATCGACTCTCTTAGCACAGACGAGGCCGAGAGAACAACCGCGATATTTAATAATTTAAAATATATTATTATTGACGACCCCGTCTCTTCCATAGATGATACGCGAATTATTACAATAGCTATTAAACTGATTGAAACTATACAGTCTTGTCAAAATAATGTGATAAAGTTTTTTATCACCACACATCATGCCTTGTTTTACAATGTCATTGTAAATAATTTCAACAAAAACGCGAGAGATCGCAAATGCAGTTTCAAATCTTATAGTTTATTAAAAGACAATTATATCTTTAGACTCTCAGAGAAAGGCGATGCGCCATTTTCTTACCATTTATCAGTAAAGGAAATTATCCAAAAAGCCATTGAAAGTGATAGTCTTGAAAAATACCATTTTAATCTTTTTAGAAATATCCTAGAAAAAACAGCAAACTTTTTGGGGTATAACCATTGGACTGATTGTGTTGCAAAAGATAATAGACAAAAATTTATAAAACTTCTTAACTTGTATAGCCACGGTAAATTATCAGATTTAGAAAGTAGAGAGTTGTCTGGAGATGATAAAAATTTGTTTAAAGAAACTTTTGATAATTTCATGACGCATTTTAAATGGAGTTGAAAAAATATTATGTTAAAAAACAAATACAAACTCGTTGCCGAAAGCACCCAAAGCACTGTTGTTGCCGAATATACGCCTGATGCTAAAAGGGTGGCTCACTATCAGAGCGAGGCGGCGTTGGAGCGAGCCTTCATTGAGCAGTTGCAAAGCCAGGCCTATGAATACTTAACCATCGCTTCCGAAGCTGACCTTATCCTCAATCTGCGCCGACAACTGGAAAGGCTTAATGATTTTATTTTTACCGATAATGAGTGGCAGCGCTTTTTCCACAGCGAGCTTGCCAATGCTAATCAGGGCATTGAAGAAAAAACCGCCACCATCCAGGAAGATCATATCAAGAATTTGACCCGTGACGACGGCTCCATTAAGAATATTTATCTTCTCAAAAAAGATAACATTCATGACAATCGCCTGCAGGTTATCAACCAATACGCGGTGATTCCGCCAGCTGGCGGAGGCCAGCGGCCCAATCGCTATGATGTCACCGTGCTCGTCAACGGCCTGCCCTTGGTTCATATCGAGCTCAAGCGGCGGGGAGTCGCTATCCAGGAAGCTTTCAACCAGATTAATCGCTATCAGCGCGAGAGCTTTTGGGCTTCCTCAGGGCTATTTGAATATGTGCAATTATTTATCATTTCTAACGGCACCCATACTAAATATTACAGCAACACCACCCGCTGCCGACATCTCCAAGAAGCCGCTGAAGGAGCGGCCAAGAAGGGACGACGAACCAGCAATAGCTTTGAATTTACCAGTTGGTGGGCTGATGCTACCAATCGTCCCATCCCTGACCTGATGGACTTTGTCAAAACTTTTTTTGCCAAGCACGCCCTTTTAAATATTCTAACCAAATATTGCGTCTTTACGACTGACCGCCTTTTGCTAGTCATGCGGCCCTACCAGATCGTCGCCACCGAAAAGATCCTCAATCGGATTGAAGTCAGCACCAATTACAAACAGCTGGGAACTATTGCGGCCGGCGGCTATATCTGGCACACCACTGGTTCCGGTAAAACCTTAACCAGTTTCAAAACCGCCCAGCTGGCTTGCCAATTGCCCTATGTTAATAAGGTTCTGTTCGTGGTTGACCGCAAGGATTTGGATTACCAAACGATGCGCGAATACGATAACTTTGAACGGGGAGCCGCTAATAGCAGTACCAGCACAGCGGTCTTGAAAAAACAGTTAGAGGATCAGACTTCGCGGATAATCATCACCACTATCCAGAAACTGGACCGCTTTATCGGCCGCAACGGCCAGCATGTTATTTTTGACGGCCATGTGGTCATTATTTTTGACGAATGCCATCGCTCGCAGTTCGGCGATATGCACTCGGCCATCACCAAATCATTTAAGAATTATCATCTCTTCGGTTTCACTGGCACGCCAATCTTTGCCGTTAATGCTTCTTCCGGCGGTCGGCCTGATTTGCGAACTACCGAACAAGCTTTTGGCGATAAGCTCCATACCTATACGATTGTCGATGCTATCAATGACAAGAATGTCTTACCTTTCAAGGTTGATTACGTTTCTACCCTTCATGAGGCCGAAAATATTGAAGACAAGAAAGTCAGCGACATTGATCGCGAAGCGATTCTAGCTTCGCCCGAGCGTCTGGAAAATGTCGTCCGCTATATTCGTCAGCACTTTGACCAGAAGACCAAGCGTAATAGCTTTTATAAGCTCAAGGACCGCCGCTTGGCCGGTTTCAACTCCATCTTCGCCGTAGCCTCCATTGATGTGGCCAAAAAATATTACGCTGAATTTAAAAAGCAACTAGCTGAGTTACCGAGCGACCAGCAGCTCAAAGTCGCGCTGATCTATAGCTTCGGCGTTAACGATGACGATGCCGACGGCATGTTTGATGAGAATTCCGACGATACCAGCGGCCTCGATGTCAGTTCTAGGGACTTTTTAGACAGGGCCATCATGGATTATAACGCCATGTTCGGCACTTCCTACGATACCTCATCTGATAAATTTGCCAATTACTACAAAGATGTCAGCCAGCGCGTTAAGAATCGCGAAATAGATATTTTGATTGTGGTCAATATGTTCTTGACCGGCTTCGATGCCACCACCCTCAATACTCTATGGGTAGATAAGAATTTGCGCTTACATGGCCTACTACAGGCTTATTCTCGAACCAATCGCATTCTAAATAGCATCAAGACTTTTGGCAACATCGTTTGCTTTAGAAACTTAGAAAAGGCCACCAACGAGGCCATCGCCCTTTTCGGCGACAAGAAAGCCTGCGGTATCGTTCTCCTTAAAGCCTACGCTGACTATTATTACGGCTATAAAGATGGCCGCAAAGAAATTCGCGGCTATGAGAGCCTGGTTCAAGAACTTCTCGAAAAATTCCCAGTCGGCCAGCTGATAATCGGCGAACAACGGCAGAAAGATTTTATCAAGCTGTATGGATCCATTTTGCGGCTGCGCAATATTTTGGTCACTTTTGACGAATTTGCTGGCCACGAGATCTTAACCGATCGCGATGTTCAAGATTACCATAGCCTGTATATCGATATCTATAACGAGTTTAAGAAAGGGGGCGGGGATGATAAGGAGAATGTTAATGACGATATCATTTTTGAGATGGAGCTCATCAAGCAGGTTGAGATCAACATTGATTATATTCTGAGCTTGGTGAAGCAATACCACGAGGATCATACCCAGAACCGTGAACTGTTAATCGACATCAATAAGGCCATTGATTCCAGCGTTGAGCTGAGAAGCAAGAAAGACCTGATCAATCAATTCATCACTTCGCTGGATGTTCACTCTATAATTGAAGAGGACTGGCAAAAATTCGTCGAGCAGAAAAAAGTTGAGGAACTCAATCAAATTATTGGCCAAGAGGGGCTTGACCGCAACGCTACCTACGCCTTCATCAAGAACGCCTTCCGTGACGGCCATGTAACTACGACCGGCACCGCCATCACCAAAGTTTTCGTGGATAAGCCCTCCCGTTTTTCTCAAGACGGATCCTACACCCAAAAACGCGAAACCGTTTTAACTAGGTTAACGAATTTCTTTGAAAGATTTTTTGATATTTCGGGAGGAAAAATTTAATAAATAATTATAATCTATGGGCAAATATAAATTTTATCTTGAAAGGCAAGGATTTGACCCAGTTGAGGTTACAATCTTAGAGAAAAATGATAAATATAGTGTTAAACCAATAATGATAAATTTATAAAAATATGCAAAAAGCAATAGCGACAAAGAGCGAAATAAAACTACAGCGAAACTCCAAAAAAATTAAAAAAGTAATAAAAGAAAAAGGATATCCCTCTGGCAATCTTCCAGCTGGTAAAGAACTTCACCATAAAAAGCCAGTGGCAACGGGTGGAAGAACAACCAATAAGAACACGGTTGTTTTGTCTTCTACTAAACATAGGCAACTTCATATAAATCGAAGAAAGCAAGGAAAAATTTAATATATCTAGATTCCAAACATCGCTAGTTTGACTTTAAGACTTAGCGATGCTACAATATTCTTGGGTGGGGGGCACTAACTATAATCTTATGATCCCCAAATATCATACCATGATTAGAAACCTGCGCCTGGAACGAGGCC
>JBAYZW010000028.1:0-9203 GCA_041672305.1 Bacilli bacterium | reverse complement strand
GGTGGTCAAAAACAACGATTATGTATCGCTCGCGCCATTTTAAAGAAACCACGAATTTTAATCTTAGATGATAGCACTTCGGCGGTCGATACCAAAACCGATCGTCTGATTCGAAAAGGGCTCAAAGATGATTTACCTGATATGACGAAAATAGTCATCGCTCAACGTATTTCTTCAATTGAAGAAGCGGATCAAATTATCATCATGAACGATGGAAAAATTAACGCCATCGGCACCCATGATGAACTAATCAAGTCAAATATAATTTATCAAGAAGTTTATCATACCCAAAATAGAGTAGGAGGTAACGAGTAAAATGCCACCAGTTAGAATTAAAGAACGTGGTCGAGCCAAAAAAGGAACGATGAAACGTCTTTTAAAATACTTATTTAAATATTATCCAAGCCGATTGATTATCAACGCATTTTGTATTGTCTTTAATGTCTTTGCTAATCTTTGCTCCTCTATTTTCAGCGGGCTCATCGCTGGTGTTTTAACGGAGGCTATTAAAGTTAATGGCGGGACATTTAATGTCTTTGATATCACGAAATTCTACAGCGCCTCAGTTATGGGAAATAGTTTTACCATTACGAGTAATATTCCGATTCTTCTCATTATGATGACGAGCATTTATGGATTAGGAATTTTTGCTAGTTGGTGGTGGACAAGATCAATGGCTATTATCACTCAAGAATTCTTAAACAAATTCCGCAAAGCCCTTTTCAATCACATGGAAGATTTACCAATTAAATACTTCGATACTCACGCTCGCGGAAACATTATGTCCATTTATACAAATGATATCGATACTATTCGCCAGTTCATCTCTCAATCTCTTCCAGAAATGTTGAGAACTGGATTATCTGTTCTCTTCTGTCTTATTCTCATGCTCATCAATAGTATTTGGATGACGCTTATCGTTTTGCTAGGCACCGTTTTAATTCTATTAAATACAAAAATTGTCGGTGGACGAGCTGCGCGCTTTTTCGTCAAACAGCAAAGAGCGGTCGGTGTCGTTGAAGGCAATATTGAAGAATCAATTAATGGATTAAAAGTTATTAAAGTCTTCTCTCACGAAGAAAAATCCACCCAGGATTTTGACAAACTTAACAACGAACTCGGAATGTTTTCCACTCGCGCAAATGTGGCTGGTAATATTACGATGCCCATCAATGGTAATATCGGTAACTTTACTTATGTTTTATCCGCGCTAATGGGCTTTTTGATTTTTGCTATTCCGGGATTTTTAAATCTCACTTTAACAAGTGGATTGGTTAATATGCATTTAAACGCTGTCGCCTTTAACTCCACAATTGTCGGTTTCTTAATGCTCAACCGAATGTTCAACAATAATATTGGTAACTTATCGCAACAGATTACCTTCATTGTCATGGGCATGGCTGGCGCTTCGCGTTGCTTTGATCTTATCGATGAGAAACCTGAAAGTGATAATGGCTATGTCTATCTCACCAATGTCATTCAAAATAGTGATGGGACTTTTGTTGAAACAGACGAGCATACTCATGATTACATGTGGAAATATCCTCATAAGGATGGCCGCGTTGAATATCGTCCTTTAAAAGGCGATATCATCCTTGATCATGTCGATTTTGGTTATACAGAGAATAAGCGCGTATTAAAAGATGTCTGTGTCTACGCTCGCCCAGGCCAAAAGATTGCTCTTGTCGGAGCGACAGGAGCGGGAAAAACGACGATTACCAACCTCATCAATCGTTTCTATGATATTGCGGACGGCAAAATTAGATATGATGGGATTAATATTAATAAAATTAAAAAAGCCGATCTTCGACGTTCTTTAGGTATTGTTTTACAAGATACTAATCTCTTTACTGGCACCGTGATGGAGAATATTCGTTACGGGCGACTAGAAGCTAGTGATGAGGAGGTTTATCAAGCCGCTAAGATTGCCAATGCTTATGACTTTATTACTCGTCTCCCTCAAGGTTTTGAGACGATGTTAAACGGGGATGGTTCCAACCTTTCTCAAGGTCAAAGACAGCTTCTTTCCATCGCTCGTGCCGCCATCGCCGATTCACCAGTGATGATCCTTGATGAAGCTACTTCCTCTATTGATACTAGAACGGAAAAGCTCGTCCAACAAGGCATGGATAAATTAATGGAAGGGCGTACCGTCTTTGTCATTGCTCACCGCCTCTCAACCATTCAAAATAGTGAGGCGATTATGGTTCTTGATCATGGTCAAATTATTGAACGTGGCAATCATCGAGATTTGATTGTTCAGCACGGAACTTATTTTCAACTCTATACCGGTGCCTTCGAATTAGAATAAAAAAAATTCCCCTCAGTTAAGAGGGGATTTTATTTACTAAATAGTTTTAGTAGTCAGCTCATCAACTGTTCTTTTTTCTTTGCGCAAAAAGATCCAATAGATGATAAATAAATAAAGAGCCGCCACTAAGGAAACGACTATGTTTATTACAATATAAAGAGAGAAATTGGTTGTGATGGGAGTGATAGTTTCAAAAATGGTCCCATTAATAGTGTTAAAAACAAAATGAAAGATGACACACATGAGATAACTACGGCCATATTCATAGATGAAACCTAGAATAATACCAAAGCCAAATGTATAGACAATTTGGATGAGATAAGTTGCATCAAAAGTAATGAGAAAATTGCTGAGATGAGCGATGCCAAAAATAGCGGAACTGAGAATAATACGCCAAAAACGGTGATGAACTTTATCTAAATTAGGGATGAGGAGAAGACGAAAAATAGCTTCTTCTTTAAGGGCAGTGAATACTGTTAAAACCACATAGAGAGGAAAAGTCCAATTCAAAGAGGAAGTCACATCAGAGGGAACAAAAAATAAATAGATAAAGTTGGAAGCGCTCACCAAAATGAGAGGGAGCAAAAGCCAAAGACTCTTCTTCCGCCAACCATGAGGATATGTCACTAAACAACTTCTTTTTTTAACAAAGAAATATAAAAATATCAAAAAAGCGACATTCATCACGCAATAAACACTGAACCATATCCATGGATTATTAGTTAAATCAGACAAGGGAAAGGTATTCAAAAAAATAAAAAGGAAAAAGATTAAAAGGTAATCAATAATTTTACGTTTGCTCATGCTTTTTTTTCCTTAAAAATAATATTTCTTAAAATAAAGAATAAGGGTATAGCAGTCGCAAACAAAATCATCGACCAAATTTGGCTGGGAGAAAAAATACCGATAAAAGCTCCTCTTTCATCACCGCGAATAAATTCGATAAGAAAACGAAAGACACTATAAGAGAATAAATAGATGACAAAGGTATAGTGATAATTTACTTTGAAAGCGAGGAAAATTAAAACAGCACTTAAAATAAAAAGAAAAATTGATTCATATAATTGAGTGGGAACGACGGTTCTTCCTAGAGAAGGAAAATATAAACCATACCATTCTGTAGTGTCGATTCCGTAACAGCACCCTTCAAGAAAACAGCCGATTCTTCCAATAGCGTGGCCTAAGGTGATACAAGCAGGAGCAATAATAAGCATTTTTCGAATGTCACCATCTGATTGTCGACGAATATAGATGACATACATTAAAAGATAGCCAAACACGCCGCCAAAAAGGCCTCCATAAAAAGTCATTCCCCATGTCCAATGGTAACTATTGATATCTTGAATAAATTCGTAAAGATTCTGAAACAAAATAGCGAAAATTAACCCTGTTGTCACCGCGAATGAACCACAAATAATAATATCGATAACCTCTTTTTGCGTCGTCTTTCTTTTATAAAGAAAAATGAAAAGTAAAGTAAATGCAGCCAGAACAGCCAGAACCATCATAAGCGAATAGGAATCAATAACGCCAAATAATTTAGGAGACATATTATTTTTATTATACACAGAAATGATAAAACAATCTCATAAGAAAAGGGCTAATATTAGCCCTTAAATATCGTTATTTCATTAAGTCAATTACGCTGTTTGCAAAGATGTCGTAATAGTAATCGTTAAATCGGAAGTACATTTTGTCACATAATAGAACGGATCATCGTCGTCATTGACATCCGACTTTAAGCTCTTATATGTTCCCGAAACAGTAACAGTCTCAATATATCCATCATCAACGATGACGGAAAAATAAACTTTTCCTCCGTCAATGGTATCAGTGACAATCTCACCACTTGTCCCATCACGAACATAGGCTGTCGTGGCATTTTCAAGACCGACATTTTCTAAAGTGGCCTCTTCTGATATATAAGATGTAATCGAGCAATGTTCATCGCCCACAAAAGTCGCTAAGAAATGCTCAGGCAATACATCGCTAACAGGCAATGTGACATTTAAATTGCCCGTAATTTTTGTGATGCGATACCAATTATCGCCACAGGCTTTAAGATTGGAATAAGTGCTCTCTAAAATAGCGCTATTACCAAGATTGCAGTAATAGTTTTTGTCGGCGACAACTTTAAAATTAACTTGTCCTTCTCCATCGTTAAGATAAGCGCCTGAATCTCCGTCGCGCGAATAAGCAACACTCCCTTCCTCCATAAATTCAGCTTCGGAACTAGCGTAGAGTTCTAAAGAAACATGCTCAGGAACAGTAAAAGTAACTGCATAGGCCATCGGATCGCCTTGAGCAGTGTGGATATCAACGACCAAATCTCCAGCAATTTTGGTAATACGATAAATATTTTGACCAATGCCCTTTAAATGGCTGTATGGAGAGCTAGTTAGCGAAGTATCATAAGTGATATCAGAATCAGCGAGATTAACATAGTAACCTTCATTTACTTCGACAAGAAAATTGACTTGTCCTTCTCCATCCTTTAGATAGCCACCCGTTTCGGAATCGACTGAATAAGTATAAGAGGCAGTTGTGGGAATTTCGGTATAGTCTTGCTTTCTAAAAACTTTAACACTGCAATTATCATCCGTTTGGAAAGAAACTTTAAAAGCTTCGGGTTTTTCAACAACATTATCTCCACCACACGAAACGAGAAGTCCACCCAAGAATAATGGCAAAATGAACAACACTTTCTTCATAATTAATCAACACTCCTCATATTTTATTCATCTATATTCTATATAAAAAAGTTCACGATGAATCATTTTTTTATTTTCTTTAGGTTTATAAAAAGCAAATACATCAACAAAATGGCTTAATTCCCATTTACCAAAGCATAGTCATTAAGATTGGGATAATTACGATTTGTCTCATGACTAATTGACATTTTAATCTTAGTATAATCATGATCCTCCATCTCAAAGTAATAGTAGTTTGAGAGATAGTAATTAGAAAATTTAGTTTTAAGATCGCGATATATAGTATTAGGGGAAGCATTTTCTTTGATTTTAATATTTGTTTCTAAAGAACCACTACCTTCTGATTTAATAGTTGTGCTTCGATTATCCGAAATATAGTCTTTATCAAGAAAGCCATCACTAGTATTTTCACTATCACCAATGAGATAATTAAGCACATCATAACCCGTGTAATAGTTAAAAAGAGAAGCGAGAAGATCAACGAATGTACTGTTAGTGGCTATATCGATAATCTGACTCTGATAAGTTTTCGTTCCGTCTCCAATAGTGTCATCGTCAACACAAACAAGCGAATCATCAACTGTATATAAAACATCATCATCTAAATAAATCCACCGCTTGGTGGTTGTTTTTGTTTCTTTTCTGCTGCCAGCCGGATTGGTGTTAGTAAGCGCATAAGAATAAGTGTAAGAATAAAAATATGAATGATGCATATCAATAACAAAATCATGTGTTATCTCAGAAATGAGGGGATTGTTTAAATAAGCAAGAGGTTTAACAATCTCAGTGTAAAGAGAGATGGTCAAGTTATTGGGATCGCGAAAATCTTCACTGTTTTGATATGCTTGAATTTCTTCAGCGGTAATTAAGCCTTCATCAAGTGTCAAAGAAGCACTTCCACAAGCCGAAAGAGAAAAAACCATAAGGAGACTATAGAAAGTAGCAAGTGATTTCTTCATTCGTTTTTCCTTTCGCTTTGTTCATCTATTGTAAGGCATTTTAAATTTTTTTTGCACCTTTATTAATAAAAATACGGAAAGCCATATTTATTTTTGATTAATGAGAAGAGGAGAATTGATATAATTCTCGATAAAGAATTTCAAATATTTGTCCTTCAATGTTGATTCGACAGCAGTCATCGTTTTTTGTTTAATCTTTGTGAATGCTTTGCTCACAAGTGTTTTGTTATTCTTATTAATTTTCAAATTAATAGATTGTCTTTGTTTATTTATCAATTTGACAAATTCATCGTATGTATAAATCGGCATGTCATCATCAATATTATTTTGAAGAGCCACCAATTCTAAAGTGCGAATAAACAATTCTTCATCACTCATTCTATGGTAATAAGTATCCTTAAAAATAATCTCCATAATCTTATCAGCGTCCGCGGGGAATTCACCGATAATTCTTCTAAAAAAACCATAGCAAGGAAACTCGCCACGAAAGGTAAATAAAAAACCTTTCATTTTATGATAATGCTTCATAACATCACGATAACCACGCTTTAAATTTTGACGAATTGACTCTTGTTCAAAATCAAGCATAGATCCAAGAGACACTAATGGAGAAATATAGGTCACATTTTGATAGTGAAGAAAAGCTTTATGCTGGTGATTGAGAGAGAAGAAATGCACATCAATAGCAATCACTTCATCAGCACCGTATTCAAAGGCTAAATCAATTGGCATATTATCATTATAAAAACCATCAACATATTTGACTCCATCAATAACTTCAATAGGAAAAACAGGGGTACAAGCACTCGAAGCGTGCAAAAAGGGAATAATTTTATCCTTAGATAAATCATTAACGAGAATATTGACACGATTAAAAGTTGGCAATTTAGTCGTGACAATTCCAAACTTGATGGCGCTACTTTTAATCTTCTCTATGTCGACAGCTTCTTTTACAAGATTCTTAAAAGGAGAAATGTCAACCGCAAGTCCATTTTTAAAATAAAGACCAGCCCATGTGGTAAAATCTTTAACGCTATATCCATATCGATTATTAAAAACTACTTTTTTAGAGATGCTGATACCATTTTTCATTACTTTATTAGCAGTGATATCCAGCCATAATTTAGTGGCCTCGTTTATCATGCCACTACAAACAAACGCTCCATTAATAGCTCCAATTGATGTTCCCGTCACAATATCAAAACGATAGCCTATCTCCTCTAAAGCCTTGATGGCTCCGATCTCATAGGCTCCTAAGGCACCACCACCAGATAGAACAAGAGCTATTTTTCTCTTCATTGTTTCACAAAAAATTAATCATTTTGCCAAACGATTTTTAATTTGCCAACATCGCTATTGATGTCATTATCAGCATAAAATTCAGGGGCAGCCGAACCATAGGGAGCGTTTTGATTTAAACGCGCCAAAGCCGTTTGCACAATAGTGTCAAAAGTAAATTCGATATTAATTGAATAATCGTCTTCATCAATGCTCATTGTATTAACATCTGTCAACGCCGTTGAAACCATATTAAATAAAGCACTAACTAAATTGCCCGTTAAATCGGAAATTGAAGAAGTGCTTTCGCTATCAAAGATAAGAATATTACCATAATAAATTTGCTTAGTGACAAATTTCATTGAGATTGAACTGCCACCAGAGGAAGCACTATCGTCATATTGAGTGACGAAAACGACTGATGTTTGACATCCATTAACATTTAGTCCAATCACAAAATAGATAAAATCACCTTCCGCATTACTAACAAAATTGCAATAGAAATTATCGACAGTAATATAACGAACGGTCGAAACATTATTTCGATAAGCGCTGACAATATAGGATGTGCCAACAAGATTGCAATTAGCCAAATAGCCATTCAACTCGGCTTCGTTGATATATGTGAGAGTAGGATCAGCACTAGCTTTAAAATTGCTGATATCAGTTTCAGAATAAGTTGCAATTGGAGGGAGATGAGTAAGCATAATTTGATCTGGCGTATCACTAGTTGGAATACCAGAATTCATATTGAATTCTTCATCAAATTTAGCTTTAATAGCAGAATAATCACCACTATCAATAGTTCCGTTTTCGATAAGCGTTTCCGTCGCACTAGCCGCATTATCTAAAACAGTTGTTAGCCCAAGATTATAGCCACCATCAATATAACTATTTGTCATTAGTTGCGTGAGAATAAATTTAGCTTGAAGGCGCCCATTAAAATCAAAATCAAGAATATCTTTCTCCAACAATTCAGCAAAGATAGAAAAATATAATCTCGAGGATTCATCAGTTCCTGAATTAGTCAAATTTTGAATATCGCTAATAAGATTCATCTGTGGATATGTAATTGTTCGATCTTTAAGACTAACTTCCATGCTCAAATATCCATTGAACGAATCTTCAATATCTTGATCAGTAACATATTTGGATAAAATAGCAAATGATAGTTGCCCAGCACCCACTAAACGTCCAAGCACGATATCATTGATTGTAAAAACAAAGGCTTGATTTACATCGTCTTCAATAATCGTGGTTTTTAAAATAATTCTAGTCTTAAAAGAGAACAATTGTAAATTGACATAGAAATCATAGTTGTTGCCATCAATTACGACATCCATTTGAGGAACGAATGCCGTCACTCGGCTATCAAGATTGCTCGTCACCGCATAAAGAAGTTGATTAAGATTATCTTGAGTGACGACTAATTCCACTCGCTCATTGCCTGGATCAGTAGTGTTGGCAAGTGAATCAACTAGTGAATAATTGAACATCTCACTGATATCAGTTTCAGAGTTGACATTGATACTATTGCGGCTAGTATCATAGAAAAGCGCGAAAAAAGTTGCAATTGGTGCAACAACAATAATCAGGAAAAAAACAAGGAAAATAAGCCAGCCCTTTCTTCTTCTTTTTTTGGGTTGCTTAATAACTACATATTGCTGATTATTATTGAAATTCGCCATATTTGGTTGTTCATTCATATTTGGTTACCTATTTTTTCTTCGCTCTTATTATATAAGTAGTTCTTTTAACTAAAAAGGAAATGATGATAGAGTTATGATAATAAGGGAAAAGGATTATGAATTTTTTTACAAAAATATATGCTCGAACCTATCAAATCATCTTCTATTTTTTAAGTTTATTTATTAATTTTCGCGAACCCGAAACGCTTCTAGGACATGATAAACTTTTTCAATTGCCTGATTTATTAACTAAATT
>JBAYZW010000027.1:0-9279 GCA_041672305.1 Bacilli bacterium | reverse complement strand
TTCTTTGCCGGTCGTTGGCATATGCACCGATTCTCCATCAAATATTTCTGGAACTCGTCGATCATATACAATGTATCTTTTACACCAAGCACAAAATTTAAGCGGCTATATTGCCTTAACTAAATCATTGGAAGAATTATTTAATATCAATAATAAACCTAGTCTCATTATTGAAGGTCTCGTGGAAGACAAGCCTTTAAAAAATAATGAAAATGAAACTAAACCATATTTCTTTTTTGGCGGTGCCTTGATGTCTCGATATGGCATTTATGATTTAATTGAAGCATTTAAACTTCTAAAAAATGATGACATTAATCTTTTAATATGCGGTCATCATTTTGATTTAAGAGAACTTCATGAAAGCATTAAGGATGATAAGCGCATTAAATTTTTAGGTATCATTCCTGTCGAAGATGTTTTATGCTATGAATCCCAAGCTCTCGCTAATATTAATCCCCGGCCTTTCTCTGAGGATTTGGACCGCTTTTCTATTCCCAGCAAGACATTAGAATATTTATACAGTGGAAGACTTACAATTTCGGTGCGAAATAGCATTCTTCAAAAATCATTTGCTAAAGACGCTATTTGGTGCAAATCATCTAGTAAAGAGGATTTATTAGAAGGCATGCAAAAAGCTCTTTTAATGACACTCGAACAACGTCAAAAAATGGGCACTCAAGCCCAAAAAAAAGTTCTTAAATTATATTCATTAAATACTATTAGCCAAAAAATAAATGACTTTTTAGCGGGATTTTCGCATTAATTCGGCTTCAATTTGGCGAGAGACACTCTCGATAGAAAAATGAGATTTATAATAAGCAAGGTTATTGTTGCCGAGTCTTTTTCTTTCTTCGATAGAAATGGCCTTGAATAATTCGAGAGTAGCAGCCAAGGCATCAGCGGATTGTTGAGGGCAAATAAGCCCTCCGTCTGCGTCATTAATCACTTTTCTTCCATCTCCATTGATCATTCCAATAATAGGTTTAGCAAAGGCCATCGACATAACAAGTTTATTGGGAATAGTTTTACCAACAAAACCAGAATCTTCTAATGAGACATACAAAGCATCCGCAGATTGAAAATAGGCACTGGCTCTTATGGCTGGCATCGGACCATAATAAATCACGCTATCTTCAAGATGATATTCCTTTATTTTCTTAATAAGTAGATTGCTCATTGGTCCCATTCCGATAACATGAAAGCGAATCTTTTCCTCTTTTAATTTATTCATCGCTTCGGGAATTAAATCAATTAACTGTACTCTTCCAAGGTTGCCACAATATAAAACATTCAAATAATCTTTATCAAAATCAAAAGCGGGTAAAGAATTATCTTCCACAAAACTTGGTTGAGGAATGTATTTGATATTTATATTTTTTAAATGCAAAACATTATGAAAATATTCTTCAAAGGAAGGAGAACCGATTAAAACTTCATCAACATATGAATATAGCTTTTTCGACCAATGATAAAGAAAATGATAGACGAGAGAATGTTTTCTGACAGCGTGTGTGACAAGAACTGATTCAGGCCATAAATCGACACAGTGAACTATATGCGGAACATGATGTTTTTTCTTATATAAATTACCCGCAGCTAGAATTGTAACTGGAGAAAGAGACATCGAATAAACGACATCATATTCACTTGGGCATTTTTTCACCCATTTCTTGGCATTTTTCCAAAAGGAAAGATAATTCTTGATGATAGAAAGTCGCGATTGTTTCCGGGGAATAATTTTGACGCGATGAACATTAACGCCATCAATGATTTCTTCACTAACGTTTTTATAGGCGGGAATAATTTTTCCATACCCATAGTTAGGTTGTCCAGTTAAAACATCAACTTGATGTCCATAGGATACCAATTTAGCGGCAATTTTAGAAATGACAAAATTTTCCGGATAATAATACTGGCAAACCATAAGAATTTTCATGTTCTCATTATAAACAAAATGCTTTTTCAATCATAGAAGAGGCTAAATTTTCTTTGAAATGATAATATTTCAAATCACATCACAAGTTTGTATAATGAGTGCAATGAAAAATAACATCCGCGTTAACGTTATCGTCAACATTATTCGTACCATTGTTCTGACATTCTTATCATTTATTACTTTTCCTTGGGTCTGTCGCTATCTCGGTGATGCTAGTTTAGGACTATATACATGGGTTAATACTTTTGTCGCTTATTTTTTGATTTTAGCCAAAATTGGAATTCCAAATTTAGCCGTTCGAGAATGTGTAAAAGTTCGAGATGATAAAGAAAAACTATCAAATAAAGTTCAAGTGTTTTTCCTCTTGCAACTAATCGCCACTATTTTATCTTTTGGCTTTATGTGCATCCTTGTTTTTTCTATTCCTGCTTTGCGAAATTCGCAAGCGCTCGTTTTTATTTTAGCTCTCAACTTTTTAGCTGGTGTCTTTTCCTTTGAATGGGTTTTTATCGCTCTCGAGAAACAATTCTATATGGCTGTAAGAAGCATTGTGGCACTAACGATTGCGGCGATTTTGATTGTAGCGTTCGTTCGAACTCCTAATGATTATTTAATCTATGCTCTTATTACAATTTCGGTCACAGTTATGACCACTATTGCTAATGTTTATTATGTGCGAAGATACATTTCTTTTAAAAAGACTCTTCCTTATCATTTTAAAGAGTATCTCAAACCTCTTGGCGTTCTCTTTACTCTCACTCTTTTAATCTCCTTATATAATCAAACTGATACATTTATTCTCGGTTTTATCGATCCAACAAAAACGGAAGTGGCAAGTTATTCTGTGGGTATGAAAGGCATTGATATTGTTATTGGAGTAATGACTGCTCTCTCAACCGTTTTTATTCCAAGAAGTGCTTTTTACTATCAAAAGAATGATAAAAGATTTTTTAATAATTTAACAAAATATTCAATGAATATATGTATGTTTGTTGTCTTTCCCGCTATTGTTACAATGTGCATTTTAGCTTTTCCCATCTGTGGATTAATCTCCGGCACTTATGATTATTCCGATTTGTCTAATGGCTATTTGAACGCTCCTATTGTTTTAATGATTCTTGCTTCTATTATGCTTACTTATTCTTTTGGAAATATTATCTATGGTCAAGTTTTGCTGCCAATGAAAAAGGAAAAATATTATCTAATTGCTATGGCGTTAGGAACCGCCATTAATATCGTCATGTCAATTGTTATGGGGAAATATGTCTTTTCTGATCAACCAGCTATTGGCGTCGCAATTGGAACTTCTCTAACTGATTTGGCGATGATTATCTTCCTTTGTGCGATGTCGTGGAAATGGATTAAAAAGGCTATTTTCAATTTCAACACTATTAAGCTTTTAATTGCTAGCGTCGTCATTGTTATGACTAGTTTCGCTCTTAAATATCTTATCGAATATCTCGGATCACAATATAATCTCGCCACTTCAATGATTTTTATCATCGAATTGGTCGGCATCGTTTTTGTCGATGCCTTTATCTATATTGGATCATTGAGAATAATGAAAGAAGATTTAGTCTATTCATTTACTAGACATCGAAGAAATGAGGTAATAGAAAGATAAAATGCCAAATCCTAATTTAAAAGAGAATATGTTCAAGCGCGCTCTAGTTGTTCCTTTTCGTAACATTGTAAAAACGATGAACAAAACATGGTATGTCAAATATCAATATCGCTATATCACTCATCACAAATTAAATTTAAAAAATCCGACTCGCTACACCGAGAAACTACAATTTCTTCGTCTGTTTGTTTATCCAAAAAATCCCCTTGTCGTACAATGTGCTGGACGAGTAGGAGTAAGAGAATATGTTAAAAAGCTCGGCTTTTGCGATAAAATAATCCCTATTTACGGAGTATTTGATAAATTTGATGATATCGATTTTAACCTTTTACCATCTCAATTTGTTATGAAATGTTCTCATGGTTGCGCTTTTAATTACATTTGCCGTGATAAGAATAAAATCAATCATCTTGCTTTGAAAAAATTATTTAATAAATGGCTTAATACCAATTATGGAAACAAGACAGTGGAAAGGCATTACTCGCCCATCAAACCACAAATTATTATTGAGAAATATTTAGTTGAAGATGGACAACCTTTACCAGTTGAATATAAGATACATGTCTTTAATGGCAAAGCAAAATATTTGTATGTTGTCACAAGCCGAGGCGTTGATATTCGTTACAATAATTATTATATAAACTGGGAGACTTTTGACGGAGCTCAATTTAACGGCTGGAAAAAGACTGATTATCCGTTAGCAAAACCTGAACATTGGAACGACATGATTACAATGGCGGAAATTCTCGCTCGACCTTTTCCATTTGTTCGTGTTGATCTATATAATATTAACGGTAAGATATATTTTTCAGAAATGACATTTACACCCGCAAAAGGAACGCTTATCTTTGATGATGATAAATGCGACTATGAGATGGGAAAATGGTTAGATATTTCAAATTATATTAATGCCAAATAGAATGTGGAAACATTACTTCATAAAGAAGAATAGAGTGTTGTATTTCATCACCATATAAATAACGATCACTTTCGTGATTATCAAAATATGAATTACTGGCATTTGCCAAATTTTTAGCGGCCATGTCGGCATTCATCTGATTGAGCAAATCATCTTCATAAGAATATTCAATAGAAATACCGGCGCAGCGAGACAGTGTTTCTACACTGTTACCAATTTCAAAGCCAAATAAAACATAATTAGTTCTTTGCGAATCATCTGAATAATTGCAAGGGACATCTGATATTTCATAAAAAATTGGAACTCTTTCATATCCATTTTCATTTTTTAAATAAAAATTAATTGTCAAACCAATATCGCAAGTATGAGCAAGATTTTCACCATTTCCAAGCCACCATCTCGCTATATCGATGTTAATTTCATCACCATCATTATTTTGAGCGACACGGCGAAATTCAATCGAAGTTTTAAAACTAATAGCAAAATAAGAAGCCGAATATAATTCTTTGTTGAGGGTACGACCAAAGCCGTTCGTGTTTAATTGCACACGAGCTTTCTCATAATTACCATCACAGAATAATTCACCATCGAAAAGACGCGAGATAAAACCATAGCGGAAAGAATCATCAATATCACTAAGATTGTTATTCGGTCCGTAAGGATATAAACCACTTTCGTCTTCTGTTTCGCTATAATCATTGTTATAAATGTAATTATGATAACTTGGTTCAACGAGGCTAAAATTATCATCGCTAAACTTTGTGAAAACATAGTCAGTTGATTTATCTAAATTAATAGTTTTAACACCAGGATTTGTAATTTTGTTTTTAGCTTCCTTATAGGCAATGTCACTATCCCATCTCGTATAATAGTTATCCGCAAAATTAATTGAATTGAATGAATCGCCGTCATAGAGTTCGTTCAAGGAATAACCGCAAGCCGTCAATCCACAAACCATAAGTATTAATGATGCTTTATAAAGAAATCGTTTCATTTTGATTATCTCCTTCCTCGGAAATCGGTGTTTTTACAACTTGAGAATGAGAGAGATCTAATTCCATGTTTTTCTTGTTATTGACTGTTTGATAAATAGCATAAGACATTAAAAAGAGAACGACAAGAAAGGGACCTGAAAGGTAAATAGGAGATAATGTCTTTGAAAAGATATAAGGCGTCGCATCATAATTGATTAAAGAGAAAGCAAAGAAAGAAAGAACAAAGGCAACAAGCATAGCGCGATAAGGCAATAAATCTTGGCTCTGACGGAAATAAATTATCAATCTTCGAATTCCAACGATAACAAAGAATAAAAAGAAGATAGAACCAAAAATTCCTGAGGTCATTAAATTATCAAAGAACCATGAATTAGAGGGATAAACATCACTGGTATGAACAAAGCCAAACAAACAAACGAATTGTCCATCGCTGTTTGTTTTCATCAACCAATTCAAAATAGCGTTATAGCGAATGACAAGACCATTACCATTAAAGAGTCGATCTAAAATAGCGTTATTTGAAATAACATTCTGAACTGAGGCAAAAAGTCCAGCCGCATCTTCTTGAGCGTTGAGAAACATGACAATAAAGCCGAGAATAAAGAAACATCCAAAAATAATCAAGATAATTTTCAAAATCTTTCCTTTCCAATTAAATTTAGCAAAAAGCAAAACGAGAACAACGACAATAAAAACTAAAAAATCTGAGATAAGCGTAATCTTCGAAACAGTCATCAATAGAGAAATAAAACCTAAAAAGACATAGCCTGTATAAAGTAAAAAGATGGTCTTATTTTCTTTAAATTTAAGAAAAAACAAAGGGATGACAGCAGAGAGAAGCAGGGAAGGAAATAAGGAAAAATATTCCACGGACACTTCACTAACTGAAAATCCAAGCAAAGCAAAGGCCATCTGGGAAATTGGCACTTCGCTAATCGCTCCGTTGTAGTAGATATATTTATCACGATAAAGTAATGTATAAAAAGGAGCAAATTCAATCATTGTAGCAAACAAATTAATTAATGTTAGAATTGCGAGAGCGGAGTAGATAACAAAAAGAGCCTTGCCGATATTAAATGACTTAATTGCGGAAACAAGATAACCACAGGCGGCAAAACACGTCATTCCAATCGGAATCAAAAAAGCCAAACCATTAAGAACAAATAAAGAGTCCTGAGAAAAAATGCTTAACGCGTTTAATAACCCATAAACAAAAATAGGAAATAAAAAGAAAGCATAAGTGGCCAGGCCATCTTTGTTGAGCTGACGAATGGTTACTAAAAGTAAAACAATCAAAAGAACTAGACTTAAAACACTATACAAAATATAAGATGTTCCAAGTGAAAAGGCGATAAAAGCCAATACTTCAAAAGTGAAAAAAACAGCAACATTAGCAAAAGCAGAAAAATTAATTTTTCTTTTGCCGACTTTTTTTATAGATTGATCCATATTTTTTATTTTACTGATTTTATCTTTATAAATAAAGAAAAACGAGTGATTACACCCGTTTTCCTAATCGAATTCTTGTATTTTATTCTTCTGGCTCAAAGAAAATATTATCATCTTCGAGAATAGGATCGGAGAATTCTTCCGCCTGGTACATCGCTTCAACAATTTGCAATTCTTCATTTTCCATGAAATTTGTTTCACTATTTTTTGTCTTAGGTCCAAAACGCATAAAACTCTCCTCCAAAATTATTATTTTAATTATCGCGAATGAGATATCTCACTCAACACCATTAGAGTAGCATAATTGAAACATGTCCATAAACAAAAAAGTCAAATGCTTTTGTCAGTGTATAAACTATCTTTTTTTATGTTTGATTAACGCTAATTAAATTGCTATAGAAAAGAAAATAATTATTTCATAATAGTCATAATTTGGGTAAGATATAACCATGAATGATTTTGAAACATTAACTAAAACAATTGCGGAAAATCTCACTTATTATCGAAAAAAAGCTGATTTAACTCAACTCCAACTTGCAGAACATTTTAACTATTCTGATAAATCAGTATCCAAATGGGAACGCGGCGAAAGCATTCCTGATACACTAGTGATGAAAGCTTTGGCTGATTATTATGGCATCACTATTGATGATTTCTTTAAAAAAGAAAAAGTTTCTACAACTCGCCAGATAAGAAATAAAAAGCGATTATTTATCATTTTGTTATCTATTGGTCTTGTATGGCTGGTGGCTGCTTTTATTTTTCTTCTCTGCGTTGTCTTGTTTAAGGATTTTGATTTTTCATGGTTGTGTTTTATTTATGCTTTAGTACCAAGTTTTATTCTGTTGGTAGTGTGGTCAGCTATCTATCATCAAAGATTGCAATTATTAATTTCTGTTAGTGGTTTAGTTTGGACATCAGCGTTATGTTTATTTCTCTCTTTTTTATTGATGGTACCCGCTATCGATAAGCCATTTCTAATCTTTATTATCGGCATTCCTCTTCAAATACTCGCAGTTCTCTGGTATTTCTTGAGAACAACAATTAAAGAAAGAAAAAAGACACTGAATTAATCAATGTCTTTTTTTACAATATATTTATTTTTCTTTAGAAGTTTTGCTTTTGCGCTCTCTTTTTTTAGAAACAGTTTTCTCACCATCATTAATGAACAAGATGCCTAAAGTTTTAGGACCGCAATGGCTAGTAATGGTGGCACCAGCAATTGTTTCATAAATAGTTTTAAAGCCTCTTTCAATAAGAGCTTTTTTTGCTTCTTCAATCATTTCAGGAGAAGCGTGTGAATGAGTGACAAATCCCACTGATAAATCAGGTGAATCATATTCTTCTAAAATATCATGGCAGTAATCGCGAATAACTGCGCTATTACGACCAAGAAATTTTTTACCAGGAATAAGCTTGCCATCTTTAAGAAGAATTTGAGGCTTTAAACGCAAAATATTGGCTCCAAATCTTTGAAAAGAGGTGCAACGCCCACCCTTATAGAGATATTCAATCGTATTAACCACAAAACTGGCTTGCACAGAAGGAACACGAGCTTCAACTTTTTGAGCGATTTCAGCCGCTGTTAATTTACCTTCATCTATCAATTGCGAAGCATAGATAACTAATAAGGCAATACCAGTAGAAAGAGTTTTAGAATCAATAACATAGACATCTTTCATTCCAGAAGCAACATTTTTAGCATGATGAACAGAAGAAGAAATTTCTCCTCCGATGGAGATATGAATAATGGCATCGTATTCTTTTTTCAATTCATTGAAATATGTTTCATAAGCGAATTCATTAACAGCACTCGTTTTTGGTAGAACATTATTTTTCTCAACAAAATCAAATATTTCGAGAGGAGTTATAACTCCGTCGGCAGCTGTGTGGTCACCTAATGTAACTTGAAAAGGAATAATATGGATATGATATTTTTTAATTAGTTCAGGAGTTAAATCGACGGTTGTTTCAGCAGAAATAGCAATTTTCATAAATAATTTTCCTTTCTTCAACAAAAGATGCTACTAGTATTGTGACCATAACAAACATTTGTTCGTTCATTATCAACTTTCGTATTTTACCATTCTTGGGAATAAATACAATAGCTTATGCTTATTTTAAAAGACAATTTTTATCAAAAATGAGAGCAAATAATAAAAAACATTTCCTTAAGGAAATGCATTTTTCGGATTTGGTGGAACTGCGGGAGATCCGCCCTCCCGGTCCAACGATAGCTCTTCAATAACATCTACAGTTTAGACGACATTTTTATTTAACACGATCTCGTATATCGACAAACTACCACGTGCGAGATTTACCTTATTTCATGACTAGTTAACAAATCCACTACTAG
>JBAYZW010000026.1:0-10217 GCA_041672305.1 Bacilli bacterium | reverse complement strand
AAGCTGATAAAAAGTATACTGCAACCAACATTCAGGTTTTAGAAGGCCTTGAAGCAGTGAGAAAAAGACCAGGTATGTATATCGGTACAACTTCTGCCGCTGGTCTCCACCATCTCGTTTGGGAGATTGTTGATAATTCTATCGACGAAGCCTTAGCGGGTTATTGTACTGAGGTTGATATTTCAATCAATCCCGGCAACACAATCACTGTCGTCGATAATGGACGTGGCATTCCTGTTGATGTAGTGGCAAAAAGCGGTCTCTCTGGTGTTGAGACTGTCTACACTATTCTCCACGCTGGTGGAAAGTTTGGCGAAGGAGGCGGATACAAAGTCTCTGGTGGCTTACACGGCGTTGGTGCTTCTGTTGTTAACGCCCTTTCTGAGTGGTGTGAAGTAACAGTTAAAAAAGATGGAGGCGTCTATTTTATTCGCTTTGAAAATGGTGGTCACATCGTTAAGCATTTACAAAAAATTGGAACTTGTTCCGCCGAAGAAACAGGAACCATGGTTACTTTCAAACCGGACGCGACAATTTTTACTGATACAACCGAATATAGTTATGACACTATTCGTGATCGAATGAGACAAGTGGCCTACTTAAATAGAGGTATCAAAATGAATGTCTCAGATTTAAGAGTAACACCTAATATTCATAATTCTTTCTGCTATAAAGGTGGTATTAAAGAGTATGTTTTATTCATCAATAATCATAAGTCCAAATTGTTTGACGAAGTAATTTATTGCGAAGGAAGTGTTCCTGTTACTTTGCCGAGTGGTCACACCGCTCATACCTATGTTGAAGTAGCTATGCAATATGACGACGGTTATTCTTCTAATGTTTATTCCTTCTGTAATAATGTTCATACCCACGAAGGTGGTATGCACGAGACAGGATTTAGAGATGCTTTACGAAGAGTGGTCAATAATTACGCCCGTGAATATAAATTCTTAAAAGATGGCGAAGATGATCTTTCTTATGATGATATTACCGAAGGGTTAACCGCTGTTATTTCTGTTAAGCATCCCAATCCTCAATTTGAAGGTCAAACAAAAACAAAATTAGGAAATTCAGAGGTTCGTAAAATTGTCTCCTCTGTTGTTGGGGAGCAATTAAATAGATTCTTACTTGAGAACCCTCGTGTAGCACGTACAATTATGGAAAAAATTGTCATGGCCGCGAACGCTCGTATGGCAGCTAGAAAAGCGCGTGAAGACATTCGTCGTAAAGGCGCTTTAGAGTTAACCACCCTCCCGGGCAAATTAGCTGACTGTTCAAGTAAAGATCCCGCTGCGTGTGAGATTTATATTGTTGAAGGTAACTCCGCTGGTGGCTCGGCTAAAAACGGACGTAATCGTGAAACACAAGCTATTCTTCCACTTCGTGGAAAGATTTTGAATGTTGAAAAAGCTCAAGCTAAAAGAATTTTTGCTAATGCTGAAATTGGTAATATGATTACCGCTATTGGCGGAGGCATTGATCCTGAATTTGATATTAGCAAAGTCAGATATCACAAAGTGGTAATCATGACAGATGCTGATGTTGATGGAAGCCACATTCGTATTTTGCTATTAACATTCTTCTATCGTTTCATGCGACCTTTGATTGAAAATGGTTATGTCTATATTGCTCAACCACCTTTATATAAAATTGAGTATCATGGCAAACAATTCTACGCCTACAACGACGAGCAATTAGATGCTTTGAAAAAGAACCTTAATTTGAAACCTGGCTATCCTTTCCAACGTTATAAAGGTCTTGGTGAAATGGATGCTATTCAACTTTGGGACACTACCATGGATCCCAAAACTCGTAAAATGCTTCGCGTGACACTTGATGATGCTATTAAAGCCGAACAAGTGTTTACCGATTTGATGGGCGATGATGTATCTCCCCGTAAAGAGTTCATTCATGAAAACGCCAAATTCGTGAAAAATCTCGATGTTTAATAGGAGAAACTATTTATTATGTTATTTGAAGATGAAAAATTAAAAACAGAAGAAACTGAAAGCGAAGTTAAAGATTCAGAAAACAAAACCGCTTCTGTTGATGAAATGGAAGAAATTGAAGAAGGAGTTGTTCCAGGACTAACTGATATTGGCACAGCTGAATTAGTTCAGACCTCATTTCTTGACTATGCGATGAGTGTTATTGTTGCGCGAGCTCTTCCTGATGTTCGTGATGGCATGAAACCAGTCCATCGTCGTATTGTTTACTCTATGAATGAAACAAACACCACCCCTGACAAACCATTTAAAAAATGCGCGCGTATTGTTGGTGATGTCATGGGTAAATATCATCCACATGGTGACTCCGCTATCTATGGTGCCCTTGTGCGATTAGCTCAACCATTCTCAATGCGTTATATGCTTGTTGAAGGACATGGCAACTTTGGTTCTATCGATGGCGACGAACCAGCTGCCTATCGATATACGGAAGCTAGAATGGCTAAATTAGCTCTTGAAATGGTTCGAGATATTAATTGCAACACTGTTGATTTTATGGATAATTACGATGGTGTTGATCAAGAGCCAACTGTCTTGCCTTCTCGTTTTCCTAATTTATTAGTTAATGGTTCCTCAGGCATTGCTGTTGGGATGGCCACCAATATGCCACCACATAATTTAACAGAAGTTATCAATGGTGTTGTCGCTCTTGCCCACAATCCTGAAATTACCATTGAAGAATTAATGGAATATATTAAAGGTCCAGATTTTCCAACTGGCGCTATTATCTTAGGCCGTGGGGGAATTAGAGATGCATACGAAACTGGAACAGGGAGTATTGCTATCCGTTCAAAATGCAACATTGAAGAAAGAGGCGATCGCGGTCTAAAACAAATTGTTGTTACCGAGATACCTTATGGTATCAATAAAGCTTTGATGATTGAAAATATTGCTAATTTAGCAAGAGACAAGGTCATCGATGGTATCACTGATATTCGTGATGAATCTAACAAAGATGGTATTCGAGTTGTTATTGAAGTGAGAAGAGATATTATTCCTGAAGTTTTACTCAATCAACTTTTCAAAATGACGCAACTTCAATCTAGTTACGGCATTATCAATCTTTGTTTGGTGGACAACGCTCCTAAAGTTTGTACTTTAAAAGAATTACTTACTAATTATTTGGATTTCCAAGTCGAAGTTATTAGACGAAGAACAAAGTTCTTGTTAGCAAAAGATGAAGCTCGTGATCATATTGTTATCGGTTTGATTAAATGTCACGACAACATTGATGAAATCGTTGATTTAATTAAGGCGAGTAACACTCCAGAAGAAGCGTGTGAAAAATTAAAATCCAAATTTGAATTCACCGATTTACAAGTTCAAGCCATTTTGGGGATGAATTTACGTCGTTTAACTGGTATTGAAACTGAAAAATTAGAAGCTGAAAGAGTTCAATTAGAACTTAATATTAAAGAATATAACCGCATTCTATCTAGTCGAGAAAATGAGGTGGAAATTGTTCTTAAAGAATTAAAAGAGGTTGAAGAAAAATTTGGTGATGATCGCCGAACCGAAATCTCCAATCAAGCCGCTAGCATCGATGACGAAGATTTGATTCCCGAAGAGCAAATTGTTATCACCTTATCAAGAGGTGGTTATGTAAAGAGATTAACTGCTGATTCGTTTAGAGCTCAACATCGTGGCGGGCGCGGAGTGCGCGGAACCTCCCTAAATGAAAACGATGTTGTGGAATTAATGGTGTATACGCGTACCCATACCGATTTATTATTCTTTACTTCTTTAGGGAAGGTTTATCGTATTCGTGGATATCAAATTCCAGAATATCAAAAAACAGGTAAAGGTATTCCTGTTATTAACCTTATCAATATTGAAAAAGGCGAGACAGTTAAATCTATCATCGCTTGCGATGAATATCGCGACGACCACTATTTGATGTTCTTTACTGAAGAAGGTTTGGTAAAGAAAACGCATATTAAAGAATATGAGTCGATTCGTCAAAACGGCAAGATTGCTATGGGCTTAAGAGAAGGTGATATGCTTCTCGATGTTCGTGAAATTGAAGAAAACACTATTGTTGGAATTGCTGCTTCCAATGGGAAGATGGTAAATTTCTATGCTGGCGAAGCTCGCCCAATGGGGCGAAACGCTTCCGGTGTTAAAGGTATCGAACTTGCCGAAGGCGAAAAGGTTATTGGAGTGACGACACAACTTGGCGGCAACAAAATACTTGTCTTGACGGATAAAGGTTATGGAAAAATGACAGATGTTCAAGACGAAGATGGAAATCAAGTTTATCGTTTAACAAAACGCGGAGCTAAAGGTGTCTCAACGCTTAAAGTGACTAATAAGGTTGGTAAACTAGTGGCTGTTAGAGCCGTTAATGGCGATGAAGATCTTATGGTTATCACTAATGCTGGCATTGTTATTCGAACTCATCTTGATCAAATCAGAACTATTGGTCGTAACACACAAGGTGTAAAAATTATGAATCTTGAAGGACGCCAAAAGGTTGTTTCAATCGCAATTGTCACCCATGAAGATGATGATGCTTGCGATGTTGATGACAACATTGAGGGAGAAGAAATAGAATCTGTTGAAGAAAATTCTGAAGAATAAGCATGAAAGTTTTTGTTCCATTTCAATTAAGCAAAAAAGCACCAAATTTTGAAGGAGCACGCTTAAGAAGAAACATCAAAAGTGCTCTCGAATTAAATAGTGTTCAATACGCTAATAATTCAGCTGATTCTTTTGATGTTGCTCACTACGCCTATATTGAACCAGAAACAAAATTGAATGAAGCAATGGAAAGAAAAATTCCACTTGTTTGTTCCGCTCTTTGCTGCGAGGACGATCCTAATGCTTCGTACATTGATTATAAGAGCAAGGATGGAATACGAACGATGTTATTAAAGCCTAAGGCTTTAAAATTTCTTAATAAGATGAATTTAGTTCTTGCTCCAACAGAAAGTGCTAAAGATTTTTTGCTTCAAAACGGGGTTCTAGCTCCAATTAAAGTGTGCCTTCCAGGTGTAAACCTCTCGCGATTTGATTTCTCACGCGATGATGAAAAAGAATTGTTTTACCGTTATTTTAGTGAAGATAAGAATCGAAAGTTAGTTGTCGCAATGGGTGAATATACCAATAATATGGACGGAATAAACGCCTTTATTAACGCTGCTAAAAAATGTCCTGAAGCAATATTTTATTATATTGGTTGTGAAGACGCCGCATATCGTTTTGGCACAAGATTAAAAAAGATTATTAAAAAAGCGCCTAAAAATGTAAAGTTCAAAAGCTCTATTCCCGAAGATATTTATCGAAGCGTTTTATTGAACGCTGACATCTTTATGTTTCCTGGTTATCGAATGGCTGGCGTTATTAGTATTGAAGAAGCAATGGCTGCTCAATGTCAACTTATTGTGCGTAAACAAGCGGTTTGCTCAAAAATGTTAGTGGATGAAGAAACGGCTTATATTGCTCAATATTCCGAGACTTTGACAGATATGGTTAAGAGCTTTTTAGAAGGAAATTTAAAACCTACAACTAAAAAAGCATATCAGGAAATTTCCAAGCATAATTTAGAAATTTTTGGTCAAGATCTCATCGAATTTTATACACAAGAAATTAATGATATTAATTCTAGGAGGAATTGATTATGTTAGATATTAATTTGATTCGTGAAAATCCAGAAAAAGTAAAGGAATCACTCAAGAAGAAACTTTGGGACGCTGATTTTACTGAATTATTGCAATGGGATGCAGAAAAGAAAAATCTCATTCACATGGTGGAAGATAATAAAGCTGAAATTAATCGTTTATCTTCTAGCGTTCCTGCCGCTAAAAAAGCTGGTGAAGATATTAGCAAAATCTTTGCAAAAGCCAAAGAAATTGCAAATTTTAACGCTGAAAATGAAGAGAAATTAAAAATATTGGAAGGCAAAATATTTAATTTTATGGCCGCTCTTCCCAATCTTCCTGATGATGATCTTGTAGGCGGTGGTAAAGAGAATAATAAAGTTATTAAAATCCTCGGTGCAAAACCCGTTTTTGATTTTAAAATAAAAGACCATGTCGAATTAGCGACATCTCTTGGACTTATTGATTATGATCGGGCGAGTAAAATTTCTGGAAGAGGGACTTGGGTTTATACCAACTTAGGCGCTCAACTCGAATGGGCACTAGTTAATTTTTTCATTTCTGAACATTTGAAGGATGGATATGAATTTATCCTACCACCTCATTTATTAAACGAGCAATCTGGTTATGTAGCTGGCCAATTTCCTAAATTTAGAGAAGAGGTTTTTTGGCTCGAAGGTCTCGAACCACAAAGATTCTTATTGCCAACTGCTGAAACTGCTCTAGTTAATTTTCATCGCGATGAAATTCTCAAAGAAGAGGACTTACCTCGCAAATATTTTGCCTATACTCCTTGTTATCGTCGTGAGGCCGGTTCATATCGCACTGAAGAGCGAGGCATGATTCGCGGTTATCAATTTAATAAGGTTGAGATGGTTCAATATACAAAGCCGGACGAAAGCGATAAAGCTTTTGATGAATTAGTTCATAAAGCTATGTCACTTGTTTCAAAGCTTGGACTTCATTATCGCGTAAGCAAGTTAGCGGCTGGTGATATTTCTCACTCTATGGCTCGAACTTATGATATTGAAGTGTACATTCCTTCTATAGACATTTATAAAGAAGTTTCTTCGGCGTCCAACGCTCGCGATTATCAAGCGCGACGAGGCATGATTCGCTATCGCGATAAAGAGACAGGAAAAACAAAATATGTTCATACACTTAACGCTTCTGGACTTGCTACATCACGCGTTTTCCCCGCTATTTTGGAGCAATATCAGCAAGCGGACGGATCGGTTAAGATCCCTGAAGTTCTTCAACCATTCATGGGCGGACTTAAAGTTTTAAAGCCAATTAAATAAGAATATTAAAAGAAGAGACTATTTATTAATAGTCTTTTTTTATCATCCTTTGAAACATTACTAAAACACACTTCATTGACATTATAAATAATAGATTATGTTATAATGATACCGCCATCGCGATGAGTATTTGCGAACCAGGTCAGGACAGGAATGTAGCAGCCTTAAGTTATGTATTCATGTGCGGTGGTTTTAAAAAATGACTAGGGAAGAGAAATATATGAAAGCTGCTTTAAAAGAAGCAGATAAGGCTTTAGCGGTTGACGAAGTGCCAATCGGATGTGTGATTGTTAAGGATAATCATATCGTCTCTCGAGGCTTTAACAAACGTGAAATAACAAACGATCCTACCGCTCACGCTGAAATTATCGCAATTCGAAAAGCTAGTCAAAAATTAAAGAATTGGAGATTGGAAGGTTGTGAATTATTTGTCACCATTGAACCATGCATCATGTGTTCTGGTGCCATCATTCAATCGCGTATTGCTCATGTTTATTTTGGAGCTTGTGATATTAAGGGAGGAGGTCTTGGGACTTCAATTGATGTCTTGAAGGCCCAAAACATCAACCATCATCCATTAGTGACTGGCCATATTCTTGAAAAAGATTGCTCAGATAAAATCAAAAAATATTTTCAGAAAAAAAGGGAGAAGAAAGATGATTAACAAAAAAATATTTCTTATTGTCGCAACATCATTCCTTTTAACTGCTTGTGGGGGAAACGGTGACACTTATGTTTATGATGACCCCAATGTTACTAACCACGATATATTTGATTATGCAAACAATGAAACGTTGGACAATGCTATTTCTCAACTTTTTGTAGTTAATGAACAAGAAGTAACGAACGAGACTCTCGACTCATTTTTATCCGTCATTGATTCCAATGATTATTACGCTAATAAAGTTGTTTATACATACACTAATCAAGCTCTTTATCCAGATCCTGTTGATCCTGACAACACTAGTTCACGAACTGATGGTGATTATAACTATCAAATAATCAATACTTTAACGAGAAATAATACTAGTTATTCAGTCTCAGGAACCTCGACTCTTCATGATGAAAAATGGAATCTCTCCGCTAGCGATCCAGCTACTTTGGAACACTCTTTAGTCAATACATCTGGAACATATTTACTCGCTATTAGTAGCGAGGGAGAAGTCTTTACTGAAAGTTACGATTATATTGATGACTCATATGATTCTTCAGTTGAATCATCCTACAATGATTATCGTTATTTCCAAAGAACGAATTTAACGAAATCGAGTGAGATTGCTGGGTATTTAACTGAAACAATTAACTATGTTGATAATCAAAACGGGGCCTTGCCAACTAGTAATCAATTTGCAGTTTCTTTTAGAGCTTTACGAAACGGAACTTCATTTGAAGTTGTTTATCAAGCTTCTTCGTCTCGCCTTACTTCAAACGATGACACTCTTGAAATTAAATATTATATTGATATTAAAATTACCGATGGTCTTATCACAGAGACTACTTATCAATATAGTGAAGTAGAAAAAGGTAGCAATGATTTTATCTTAAAGTACATATCTGATAATCGCCTGTACTCGCATGAATAAATATTAATTTATATAATTAAACTTGGATTTATATTCCAAGTTTTTTATTATAGTTATAAATAACCACATGAGTAAAAAAACGAAAATTAGTAATATTGAAAGATTTAACCCCTCTGTTGAGGAGGGACTTTCTAGTCAGCAAGTTAAACAGCGAATTAAGCAAAAACTTTACAATAAGACAAAAATCGCCATCGGAAAGAGCTATGCTCAAATCTTTTTTGATAATTTGTTTAGTTTTTTCAATATTGTTTTATTTGCGATTGCTGGTTTAATGATTTGGGGCGGATATTACTGGGGACTCTTTTTTCTATTTGTTCTCATTCCTAATATCATTATTGGTCTATACGAAGATCTTAAAGCACGAATTTTAATGGGCAAGTTGCGTTTGCTTACTCAACCAAAAGTTGTCGTTATTCGAGATAAAGTAAAGCAAACAGTGGGAATTAAACAGATTGTTCTTGATGATATTACTTTCCTTGCGAGAGATTCGCAAATTTGCGCTGATTGCATCTTATTAGATGCTTCATTAATTGTTAACGAATCATTATTGACAGGAGAGTCTAATGATGTTGTTAAAAAACCGGGAGATTTGCTTCTCTCTGGCTCGTTTGTTGTGAGTGGCCAGGCTTTTGCGCGAGTGGAAAAGGTTGGCAAGGATAGTTATGTTGAACATTTGCAAGGCGCGGCGAATAAATTTCACCGTTCACCCTCACAGATTTTATTATCATTACGTTATCTTTTTCGTGTCATTGGTTCTCTTGTTATTATCATGGGAATTTTAACTGCGGTGGTTTATTGGTTGCAAGGTAGTTTCCAAACCGCTGATTTATTGAAAGAATCAATTAAGTATATTTCTGGCTCAATGGTAGCGATGATTCCCTCTGGGCTATATTTATTAACTTCATTAGCGTTGGCCTTAGCGGTTATCTCTTTGGCTAAGAAAAAAGCTCAAGTTCAGGATTTTTATTCTGTGGAAATGCTCGCACGCACTAATGTGCTGTGCATTGACAAAACTGGAACCATTACTGATGGTTCAATGAAGGTAAAAACTTTCTATCCTCTCGGAGGAAGAGATAAAGAAGAAATCGCTCAAATAATTTCTAATGTTCTCATCGCCACAAAAGATAATAACGCTACCGCTAAAGCTTTGCGAAATTACTTTACATATGATTTGTCGTCATGGGTCAAGGTTGCCATTCCATTTAATAGTGAAAATAAATATTCTGCTGCCTCTTTTAAAGGTGACAAAACATATGTGATTGGCGCGGCCGAATTTTTAGATTTAACTAACCAAAAAGCGACGATGTCAAAAATTGAAGAATACACTTCTCTTGGATACCGCGTTTTAGTAGTAGGACAAGCGAAGAACGAAATCAAAGATTCAAAAATAAAAGGGAGTGTTAACCCTTTGGCAATTGTTGTTCTTCAAGACAGAATTCGCCCTGATGCTATCGAAACATTTAAGTGGTTCAAGAATAATGGAGTTGCTATCAAAGTCATCTCTGGAGATAGTGCGTCAACAACAAGCGAAATTGCGCGACAAGCTGGCATTGAAGGAGCGGAAAATTATATTTCATTAGAAAATATGACAATTGAAAACGTCAAACAAGTAGCGCTTTATTATACAGTTTTTGGCCGTGTCACTCCGGAACAAAAAGAAGCCATTATTGAAACCTTAAAAGAAAACAAAAACACCGTCGCGATGACGGGTGATGGAATTAATGATAT
>JBAYZW010000025.1:0-10336 GCA_041672305.1 Bacilli bacterium | reverse complement strand
TTGAAATAATAAGCGATTTGATCACTTTCAAAATTAAGACGAGGCATGCCAATGCCGATGACAACCGCTCCAATAAGACGATCATCGACTAAATTAATGCCTTCACTAAAAGCTCCACCAATGACTAAAAAGCCCAATGTCGTTGAAGATGGATGGCTTTGGAAGTGAAGAAGAAATTCTTCTTTCTCTTGTTCGCTCATGTCTCGGTTTTGTTTGAAAACAATCATTTCATCGAGATTGATAAAATGAAGAAGTCGCTCCATATATTCATAACTCGGCGAATAAATGAAATAATTGCCAATTTTGTTTGAAACAAAAGCCTTAATGTATCTTCCTACTTCTTCATAAGATGCTTCACGATTTTTATATTTGATTGATACTTTAGGTGCCACCATCAACTTGAAATTATGAGCTGGAAATGGAGAGGGGAGGATAAGAGTTGGGTCGTTTTCCTTGTCACCTCCCAATGTGTCGATAAAATAATCAATTGGAGATAAAGTCGCAGAGAAAAAAACGCTACTTTTAATACGCTTTGTAACAGCGTGAAGAAAGTTTGAGGCATCTAGACAATAATAATGGAGTTCGATTCCATATTCATTTTTTCTAATGTAGGCAATATACCGATCATTATAAAATTCACCAATCTTGAGAAAACGATTGACCTCTAAATAAAAATTTAATAGTTCTTTAGTGACAATTTGATATTCATTTTTGTTGAGATCTTGCATGAGATTAGCAAAAGAATTGAGGGTTTTATATTGATCAATTGAAAAATCTTTGACAATCGTTTCTTTTTCATCGAAAGTTTTATTAATTTCATCAAACATCTTGTTTACTTTACTCATCATTCTTTTTAAACGAGCGTGTTTCATTTTGCGAAGTGATTTACGAGCTTTAAAAAAACTTGCTGAGCTAATGGAAGCACTATACATTTCGCGTGAACGATCGACTAGATTATGCGCTTCATCAACCAAAGCCAAAAAATGACTTGAATCTTCATCGAAATAACGTTTCATATATGAGATGGGATCAAATAAATAATTATAATCACAGATGATTAAATCGCAAAAAAGAGATAGGTCTAGTTCTAATTCAAAAGGACATATTTGATTTGTTTGAGCGAGAGAGACAATCGTCGCATAATCAAAAGTTGAATAATGGATGAGAGCCTCTTTTAAGACTCCTTGAATTTTATTGTAATATCCGCGAGCAAAGGGACATTCATCAGGATTACATGACTTCTCATGACAAAAACATATTTTGTCTTTGGCGGTGATGAGAATATCATTGAGGATTAAATGATGATCTTTGAGGATTTGAGTGGCGTCATAGGCCGCTTCTTTTCCTGAAGTTTTAGCCGTGAGATAAAAAATCTTGCTCTTATCATCATCCGCTAAAGCTTTGATAGAAGGGAAGAGGGCTGACATGGTCTTGCCGATACCAGTCGGAGCTTCACAATAAAATCGCCCACCATTTTTAGTGATGCTATAAGCATATTTTGCTAATTCTCTCTGCCCATGTCGATATTCGCCAAAGGGGAACGTCAATGTTAATATAGAATTATTTCGCTCTTCGTTATGGCGAAAAACAAGATTAAAAAAGGAGAGATAATCATATAAAAGTTGATAGACAAACTGTTCAAGATCCTCTTTGATAAATGTGTAATTATCAACGAGTTTTTCTTTTTCTTTGCCTTGGCGAATATAAGTTAAACGAATACCAATAGACGATAATTTTCTTTCCTCCATGAACATCAAGGCATAGCATTTAGCTTGTCCCAAATGCCAATCAAAATTATTATTCCTAAAAGTTGAAAGATCGGTAACAGTCGATTTTATTTCATCGACAATATATTCGCTTTCGTTATGTTTAATAATGCCATCAGCTCGTCCTTGCAAAGTGATTTCGACATCATCGATGACAAAGAACTGACTAAGAGGGTATTCGCTGATATAATCTTTTCCTTGTTTTTCCTGAAAATTAGTGTGAACACGGCTTCCTTCTTGCATTGAACTGCGATTGAAGACACGATTATCAATATCTCCTGTTCTTAAAAGAAAATCAACTAGTTGATGAACTGATAAAACCAATGCTTTAGTCATATAGATATAGTAAATAAAAAGACTAGATTTTACTAGTCTTTACTTTATCAATGAACCGAGGAGATGCTGATTACCATTAATGAATGAACGATAGTCAAGCCGTTTCTTACCTTCTTTTTGGAGCTCGAGAAGAGAAATCTGACCATCTTTCAATTGAATAACCAATCCTTTTTTGTCGGCTTTAATAATTTCTCCTACCTTGCCACAAAGTGGAAGATCAACTAATTCAGCCCTAAAGATTTTAATTTTCTGGTCGTTTAGAAGAAAATACGCTCCTGGACGATCGCTTAATCCGCGAATCCATCCGAGAATTTGTTGAGCGCTCAACTCAAGATTTAATCTCTCTTGTTCAGGCTTAATGGAAGGAGCAAAAGTCACAAGAGATTCATCCTGTTCTTTCCCCACTAATTGACCATTGATATAGAGCGGTAAGGTTTCTAAAATTAGTCCTTTGGCGGCGACACCCATCTTTTTAAATAAAGATGTGGCATTATCACTGTTTTCAATTATTACTTCTTTGGTAGCAAACACTTGACCTGCATCCATCTTATATACCATTTGCATTAAGGACATCCCAGTTTTTGTCGCATTGTCAATAAGAGCATATTGAATAGGAGCGGCCCCACGATATTTTGGTAACAGTGATCCGTGAAGATTTAAACACCCAAGTCGAGGAATATCTAATAATCCTTGAGGAATAATTTGACCATACGCCAGCGTGAGGATGAGGTCAGGATGTAAAGATCTGGCAAATTCATAATCTTGACGAATTTTTAAGGGCTGAAAAACGGGAATATGATATTTCTCGGCTACTATTTTAGTGGGAACTTTAATCAGCTCACCTTTTCTACCGCTAGGGCGATCAGGTTGAGCGATGAGGCCAATAAAATGATAACCATCTTTTATCATTTCTTCTAAAACATAGGCACTCATGTTAGGAGTCCCCATAAATATCAAACGTAATTCTTCTTTTTTCATCTTAATAATAATAATTCATTTTGTTTACAAAATACATTAAAATGTCTCTATGAAAATTCTCGTCTGTTCCGATAGTCATGGTAATAATCAAGCTTTAGAAGAAATAGTTAAGAAATATCCTCATTGTGATTTATACCTTCACGCTGGTGATAGTGAAAGTGAAGAATTGGCGCTTTTTCCTTTTGAAACTGTTAGAGGTAATTGCGATGTCGCTTTTAATCTGTCAGAACGAAGAATGTTCGCAACTCCATATGGAAAAATACTAATGCAACATATGCCACGAATTCCTTACTCATTAATAAAGAAATATCAAATTAAAATCTTTATCTATGGGCACACACACCGCCGATTCTATGAAGAAGAAGATGGCCTCGTAATTTTAAATCCAGGAGCCATTTCCTTTCCTCGTGATCAATATGATTTATCATTTGCAATTCTCGATATTAAGGAGAGTCATGTCGAAGTAGAATTTCATAGCCTACTCGACAAATAATTTTTTTTCCACTATGATTTTTAAAAATGGTTTGAGGAGGATAACATATGTATCCTGAGTATAACAAGGTCAACGATTTCATAAAAACAGCTTCTCTAGTGATGGAAACACCGAAAAGAATGAGCGATATTTTTTCCTTGATAATGACAAGAAACGCAAAGCAAATAGCTGTTGAATATTATAATATAAAGGGACAACTAAAGCATTATACCTATAAGAAGATGAAGGTTAATATCCAATCATATTGCGATATTCTTAATTCACTTTTAAAAGAGCAACCAAAACATCAGCCCGTTGGATTGAAGCTAGCTAATAATCATCATTGGGGCGAACTTTTTTGGGCTCTTTTAATGGCGGGTTATAAACCTCTTTTAATTGATGCTAAGCTGAGCAAAGAAGGAACGCAAAACATTCTCTTGCAAAGTAAGGCGGTGGCTATTATTACTGATGATATCTATTCTTATGATGTTATCAAAATTTCAACTAGTGATATTCTCGATGCTAAATCACATGAGCATTTTGAACCGCTTTGGGATGATGAAATTATTTTTTGTTCCAGTGGAACGACCGGTGATGTCAAATTAATGGTCTATAACGGAGAGGCAATTTCTCATCAATTATGTTGCTCACTTGATATGCCTAGAGAAACAAAAGCGATTATGTATCCAAAAAAACTAGGAAATATCAAGATTTTAGCAATGATTCCCTTTCATCATATCTTCGGTTTTGTCGCCGTTTTTCTCTGGTATAGTTACTATGGAAAAACCATCGTTTTCCCTAGTGCGATTATTCCAAGTGAAATACAGAAAATCTGCCAAAAAGCAGGAGTTACCCATGTCTATAGTGTTCCTTTATTTTGGGATAGTCTCGCTCTTGGCATCAAACGTAAGGTTGATTTATTAGAGGAAGATAAAAGAATTATTTTTACCAAATTAATGGATTATAATCTTGGCAAAATTTCGAAAGTTGAAGCCGGAAAAGCCAGTTGGGATATCACGCGCAAAACAATTCAAAAAATGTTGCTTGGTGCCAAAATTAAATTTTGCATTTCTGGTGGAGGATTTTTATCAACAGAAACAATGACCACGATCAATGGCCTCGGTTATCCGCTATGCAACGGATATGGAATGACCGAGATTGGCGTCACTTCAGTGGAACTATCAAGTGATATTAATGAAAGGTTAAAATGTAGCATTGGAAAGCCTCTTCATAATGTCGAATATAAAATTGCTAAAAACGGCGAATTACTTGTCAAATCGCCCGCTCTTCATATTCGTGAAATAATCGGAGGCAAAGAGCAAAAAACGAAATTAAATGAAAATGGTTACTTCCAAACTGGCGACATCGCTGAGAAAAAAGAAGATGGTCGCTATTATCTTAAAGGAAGAATTAAAGATATTATCATCAACGCTGACGGAGAAAATATTTTTCCTGATGAACTAGAAGAAGCTTTTAAATCTGTTCCTCATATTAGTCATCTCTGCGTTTTAGGAGTTGGCAATAAAAATAATCATGAAGAAAAAATTACTCTTGTTTTAGATTTAGATAACCAAGTTACAGATCAACAATTAGAAATCATTAAAGAAGAAATCAGAAAGTGTTCTTTAAATCTTCCTCATCATGCCAAAATTTCTGATGTTTATCTATCTAAAAATAGATTGCCTTTAGCAAATGGTATCAAGGTAAAACGTTATCTTGTTAAGAAGGCCTTAGAAAATAAATCACCTGATTTTATTTCGATTAATGCAAAAAAAGAAATGAAGACATTCGACGGATTTGATGAGACCACTATTAAAGAAATTCTTATTCCCGTAAGAGATATTTTTTCTAAGGTTCTCATCTTGGCCTCATTTAAGATTGATGATGATGCCAATTGGATTGATGATTTAGGAGGTGATTCGATGAATTATGTTGAATTGGTTAAAGAAATTCAAGATAAATTCGATATCACATTTCCTGAAGATAAATTGGGTGTAATGGCTTGCGTTAATGATTTTGTCTATGAAGTAGCCGTTCTCAATAAAAACAAATCATAAATAAGCGCATAAATAATTTGCATTATTTCCTGACATTTGATAACATATCTAACGATATTGAAAGAGGAACATTTATGGCAAACATAAAATCACAAATTAAACGAGTCGAGACAAACGAAAAAGCTCGAGTCAGAAATGCATCAGCTAAATCAGCGATGAGAACAGCGGTTAAAAAAGTTAAAGCAGCCGTTGAAGCAAAAGATTTAGTTAAGGCTGAAAGTTTATTAAGCGAAGCTTTCCGTCTTATTGATAAATCTGTTAGTGATGGCATTCAGCATCAAAATACTGCAGCTCGTCAAAAAGGTGAGTTACAACGTTTAATCAATTCGATTAAATAGGTATTTTATCGACATTTAAAATTAATTAAAAATAATTCAAATGCATAGTAGCGGTCTACAAGACCGCTTTTTATTTCAAGATCAAGATTAAAAAGATCTTCTAATGTTTGATAAAGACACTTTTGACTTATTAAATGAACAGAGCGAAGGATGATTTGAGCGCGAATTGGATTAATTCTTAATTGGGAAGCAATAGCGTCCTTCGACTGGCCATTTTTAGCTAAAAAAGAAATTTGATTCAGCAAGCGAAACTGGTTAGAGAGCATACTAATTAAGGTAACAGGTTCAACATTAGCGGTTCTTAAATCGCGATATAGACCCACCGCTAAGGAATTTTTACCCTGTAAAAGATAATTAAAAATTAAAAAAGCATTCTCTTCTAAAGGCCTAGTCACCATTAAAATAACATCATCATAGGTGATGTGATCAGTATATAATTCGAGTTTATTAAGGCTGTTTTGAAAAAGGGCCACATCTCCCGATGTTCGAGTACATAATTCCATTAATGCATCATTATCAATGCAAATATTCTTAACTTCACGGCAATAATGACAAACGTATGACTTCCATTGATCGGGTGTCGGATCAAGAATCTCAAAGGTTTTTCCTTTTTTTTGAATTAAGACAAAAATATCGCTTTTTTTATCGACGTTAGATGAGTTGACAATAAGGACGACATCGCATTCGGAAGATGGATTTTCAATAAAGCGCTTTAGAGTATCGTAATCTTGATTGGATTCAATTTTATTTCGTGGTTTCGGTTTTAATAAAAAATAACATGAGTTAATAACAACAATTTTGTGTTCGTAGCCAAGTGGCAAACTATTTGCATCATCAATACACTCTTGAATAGGCGTTAAACTTCCGTCATATTGAACAAAATTAATGTCGTCTTTTTGAGGAAGTCTCTCTTTAATAATAGAATTGAGCCTTTTTTTGATTGTTGGTGTCTGATTGCCAAATATTAAGTAAACCATATTGTTATTATCGCAAAAAACTACATAAAAATGTAGTTAAAATAATCAATCGTTCCTTCATAATCAGTTCGTTTAATTTTAACATGATATTTTTGAAGAGTTCTAATCACTGATTCATGAGGATGACCATAATAATTGAATCCAACAGAGATAATAGCCTCTTGAGGCTGAAGATATTTAATAAAAGCTTCACAACTTGATGTATTTGAACCATGATGACCCACTTTTAAAATATCGCATGGGATGTTGGCGTATTCACTCATTATCGTCTTTTCTACTATAATGGGAGCATCGCCCATAACGAGAAAATCTTTTTTCATCAAACGAAATCCTAAGACTAAAGAATTTTCATTCTCTTCATTCGACGAAGTAATGTGTTGATTGTAATTTTGAATTGTTATGTTGCCATAAGTAAAGGGGAAATCACTAGCGTTCTCGATATGTTTTCCGACCCGAAAATTAGCAATCAAAGAAGGAAGAGCTCCACAATGATCATAATCATCATGAGTTGTAATGACATAGTCAAGATGATATATTTTTTGCTTTCGAAAAAAAGGAATTAAACACTCGGTGGCTATGTCGTGATAGATAGAACCACCCGTATCAATTAAGATGGTTCGATTTTGTTCTCTGATTAAGCAAGCGTCACCTTGACCGACATTAATAAATGATATTTGCTGACTCATCAAATTACGAGATGGAACAAAATAAAGAATTAAAAAACTGACCATTAAAAACGCAATCTTGCGATAGATAGGACGAAAACCAATTGCATAATAATAGATGAAGAATCCATAAAAAAGATAATATAAAGAGCAGATCCACTGATTCATTTCATCGCTGTATATTTCTAATTTTAAAGATGAAATAGGTTTGATAATTATCGTAATAAATTTAGCAAAAAACTCAATAACTTTGTAAATGGGAAGACCATAAAAAGAAAGTAATGTACTACAGGCAAAGGAAATAAATAGAGGGCTTAAAATCATTTGGAGTAGACCGGAAAATAATGATAAGGAGTGATAATATTTCAATTCAAATGGAATAAAAAAGAGAGAGATAAAGATGACATTTATGATGAGGCGTTTAAATTTTCTAAATCTTCTAGTTATTGTATGGATAAAAGAATAAAAAATGGGGATAGAAAAGCCTAAAATAAACGCATCCTGATACGCTAAATGATAATCAAAGAAGAGAAACATTAATCCCAAAAGTCCTAAAATATCATGAGATTTCAATTTCCCATGTAAAAAATAATTATTAATCCACCAAAAAATATTCACTGCTAAAATTCTTAAAACTGAAAAACGAGGAAAAGTAAAAAGCGAATAAAAACTTAAAATAAGAAGAGCTATTAACTTGGTCCATTTCTTTTTTAATTTAAAAGATAGGACGAATTCCAATAAAGTTATAAATGCTGAGAGATAAAGGCCGCTTGCTGAGACCAGACGAAAGAGGTGCAATCCCGTTATGTTTTGAATAATTTCAGAATCATCTTGATTAGAAAATAAAATGGCCTGAACAAGGCTCCTACTCTGTTCATTAAAATGTAATAGAAACCAATTTTGATAAGAGCGAATTCGAAGAGGATTGTGAAAACGAATACTAACATAATCAGCATAAAGTCTATAATGAATGCCTTTCTTTTCTAGATAATTCTCAAAATTAAAGGACGATTCAATTTGTGAAAAATCAATATCATTTTTATATCCTTTAATTGATAGATAATCACCGATTTCATAGGGATGATTTTTTTGATAACAATATAGTCTTTCTCCACCACTTAAAAAGAGATAATAATTCTCTTTGGCTTCGAAGACAACGCCACTATATTGATTCCTTGACCAATCAAAAGAGATAAAGCTTATTCCACATCCTAATAATATAAAAATGCTAGTAATAATGAGAACTTTTTTGCCATGCCTTTTAAAAATAAAAACCAGAAAGAAAAGACTGATAATGGCCAGGATAATCCAATTATATCGAAGGGATAATCCAAGCCAAAAGCAAAGAAAAACAAGAAGAATAATCACTATTGTAATGTGATATAATTTCTGATTTTACGATATGTCGCATTACCAATTCCATAGACATCCATCAACTCTTCAAGAGTTTGATATGTTCCGATTTCAACGCGATACGAGATGATTGAATTAGCAATTGTTGTGGTAATTCCACTGATGGCGGTTAATTCATCAGCGCTATCGCTATTAACATTGACCTTTACTATTGGCGTATTGCTGCAAACATCAGAAGTATCATATTTTGGAGCAATGTAATAAGTATCACCAATGGTTAATTCGGTCGTTTCAAAATATGCATTTTCATCTGCGTTATTTGTCACTCCTCCTGCTGTTTCAATCAAATCTGACATTGTGACTACACCAGTAATTTTATAGGTGCCGGCGATGCTGATTTCACCTTCAATGGTATACGAATTGGCATCAGTAGTTTCACTTGTTTCATTAGGACTAGAAGATTTCATGTTAGGATCGAGCAACATAAAACCTCCGATGACAATAAAGGCAACGATTATGACTCCAATAATGATTTTTACCATATAAAAACCTCCTATAAATCTAGGAGGTCCTATTTGATTTAAAATTAGAAATAATTCAGTGAATTGTTACTTGGATTCTTTTGCGTTCTCGCTTGATTCAATTTTAACAATCTCAATTTTATATGGCTTCGTCCCTTTAACCTCGACAACATCCCCTAAAGATTTGCCAATAACAGCTTCGCCAAGAGGACAAATATTAGAGATAACACCACTGAATGGATCGCTTTCGATTGTTCCTAAGATTTTATAACGTTGCTCATCGTTAGTTCCAACAATTTTAATTGTCACTGTTGAACCTAATGCCACACGATTGGTATGTTTAACTTCCTCGATAATTTCAGCCGTTTCTAAAATATCTTCAATCTGTTTGATGCGAGCTTCAACTTCAGCTTGCTTATTTCTTGCCGCGTCATAATCGGCATTCTCACTTAAATCACCTTGCGCGCGTGCTTCGGCTAATTGTGATTTTACTTCATCTCTTGTCACATCAATTAATGTGCGAAGTTCATCTTGTAGTTTTTGATAACCAGCCTTTGTAATTTTTAATTTCTCTGTCATGTATCCATCCTCTTTAATTATGATTAATTAAGCAAGCGTTATTATAACAAGGAGATAAAACAATTTCCATAGTTTATTTAATTGCGAGGTTTATATATAATATAATGCATGCCAAAGAGGAAAAATACACATTATCTATCAAATCTCTTCCTAACTTTCTTTAAAATTGGAATTTTAACTTTTGGTGGAGGATATGCCATGATTCCAATTATTGAAAAAGAAGTCGTTGAAAAGCAAAAATGGATTGATCAATCCGAAATGTTTGATATTCTTTCCATCAGACAATCAACACCT
>JBAYZW010000024.1:0-10367 GCA_041672305.1 Bacilli bacterium | reverse complement strand
ATGAGGTTTATCATTATTTATTAAATCTTAAATAACTTTTGGCAATTTTTCGTGATCAAAAGAATATATTTCTAATGAATTATCTATTTCAAGAAGATATTTTTTCATAGTTGGCATAAATATTTTTTCAATTTCATGAGGCAAATCAAGATAATTATAATGGGCGTTAACTATCTCTCTTCGAACGTGATGAGGGACATCACCTGAAATATAAATATCACAATTTTCATCCTTAGCAATTGTCCAGTCATGTGAGCCACCACCACCAATTATGCCAATCTTTTTAACCATTGGCCGGCCATCATGAATTAATAATCCGTAATTGACATCGAATTTATGCTTTGCATAACTAGCAAAAGAAAAAATATCCATCGCTTCTTTCAATTCACCAATTCTCATCATTGAATTTGATTCAGGAGCATAGACATCAATTAAGCCGAGTGCTTCGCTTAATGCATCATTCATTCCTCCCACTCCGGCGTCAAAATTAGTATGGAAACTATAAACTGGAACTCCCAATTTGAGCATTTCTTTATCTAATAAACGCTTGCTCTCATCATTTTTGAAAACTTGATACTTAGAGCCAAAAATAAAAGGATGGTGACTGATAACAATATCCGGCATAATCTTTTTAATGGTTGGCAAAAGTTCCCAATCCATATCTAGGCAAAGAACTACCTTATGTATTTCATTAGGCAGTTGACCAGTCATTAAACCCACATGATCGAATGATTCTGCTAATCGTTTTGGAAAACGAGTTGAAATGCGACGCAAAAAAGTTTTTGTTTTCATCTTAGATAACACCTTCAATTTTTTTCTTTTCACGCTCTAAGGCTTTGAGACGATTTATGGGAATTTTATCTTTTTGAATGAGATATTCAATCTCGTGTATGCGTGAAATATATTTTTCTTTAAAAGCGGTTGATTTTTCTTGTCTTAAAATAGGACCGAAGGTTAAATCATCATCACTATAGAAGGCAATATCAGAGCGGATAAAACGAATAATTTCATAGAAGATATCATCTTCCTTTATCATTTTTTCATCAGCAATAATAAAACCCATTTTTGTAATAGTTTCTCGCGTCTCAGGAATATGACTATGGGCATCAATGATAATTGTTTGAACACTTTTTAATTTATCTGGATAAGATTGAAGAATCTTAACAATTCCTTCCCCGCCCATTCCAGCGATAACGATAGTATCAACACATGCTGGTAAATCTCTAATTCCATCGGAAAAAAGAGGAACAATGATATCTTCTAAGTTTTCTTTTTTTAGGGCTTTTACTAGGCGATTATAAGGTCCTTGTTTATTTTCAATGGCGTAGCCGTGAGAAATTTTTCCACTCTCGTAAAGAGCAATCATCAATTTGCCATGGTCGCTGCCAATATCTGCTACAACGCTGGCGGGCGTCATATCCAAAATAGTTTCTAAACGCAGGGATAATTTTATCATGTTCGTACTCCTCCTCGATAATTTCGTAATTTCTGTTCATTGCTAAATGTTCTTAATTTGCAAATAGCTTTTGCCTCAATTTGACGAATTCTTTCGCGTGTAACGCCGAATTTTCGACCAATTTCCTCTAATGTTCGAGGAGTTTGATCATCTATTCCATAACGCAAACGTATCACTTGTTCTTCTCGTTCAGTAAGCTCTTTTAAAACAATGTCCAGCCTTTCTTTTAGCATTTGTCTTGTCACATAATCTTGAGGTGATTCTGAATTTTTATCTTCAATGAAATCTTCCAGTTTTGTTTCGTCCTCACCAACAGTAATTTCCATTGAGAGTGGCTCAAGAGTTAAATGTTGGGCATCAATGATTTCTTCTGGAGTTAATGAATTATCTAAAAAATCACTAATTTCTTCAGCCGTTGGTTCGCGATCTAATTCTTGAATTAAATTTCTTTTGGCTCGATTAATTTTATTCATTTTCTCCATCATGTGGACAGGAATGCGAATTGTTCTACCTTGATCAGTAATGGCGCGAGCAATAGCCTGGCGAATCCACCATGTCGCATAGGTTGAAAATTTGTAGCCTTTAGTATAGTCAAATTTTTCAACAGCTTTCATAAGACCACAATTGCCTTCTTGGATTAAGTCGAGGAGAGCTAGTCCTCTTCCCGTATATTTCTTTGCGATACTAACAACTAGTCGTAGGTTATGATTAATTAAAGCGTTTTTAGCGTCAATATCACCATTATTTGCTTTTTTAGCAATTTTATATTCGTCATCAGCATTTAAAAGTGGATATTGAGCAGCGTCCTTCAAATATATTCTAACAGAATCATTGCTGGGCATCTCGCCTGGGGAAAACAATGATAAAATCGTCTCATTTTCAATGTTTGTATTCTCATCAAATCTCAATTTTTTTTGATCTGTGTCATTATCTTCATCAAAAAGAATAGAGATATGGTGCTCGAAAAGAAAGTTCATTAATTCTTCAAATGAAGAATCGTCAAAATGGTAATTGCGGAGATATTCGTGTATTTGACTTTGCTTCAGTTGAGAATTTTGAGCTCGATTAAGGAGATCTTTTTTTAATTGTCGGAAAATGATTTGATTTTGAGATAAGGAAGATGAATTATTTTTTGACACTCCTAAAAGTTTTTCAACAAGTGACTTACTCGGTCTGCCTCTTCTTTTTTTAGATGTGGTGCATACAAATTCATTCTGATCCACTATCATTATCTCCTTAGTATCTTCTCAATAAAAAATTATAATTTTCCCTTATAATCACCTAATCGTTTGCTGCGAGTTGGGTGTCTTAGTTTTCGAATGGCTTTGGCTTCAATTTGACGAATACGTTCACGGGTAACGCCAAATTCTCGGCCGACTTCTTCAAGAGTACGAGGACGATTATCGTCTAGGCCATAGCGAAGGCGAATAACTCTTTCTTCTCGATCAGATAGATCTTTTAAAATGGAATAGAGCTCTTCCTTCAATAATTGTCGAGTTGTATATTCTGTTGGAGATTCTGATTCCTTATCTTCGATAAAATCGCCAAGATGAGAATCATCTTCTTCACCAATTGGAGTTTCAAGAGAAACTGGTTCCATCGCAATTCGCTGAATTTCACGAATTCTCTTTGGCGATAAATCACCATTCAAGGCATCGCTAATTTCTTCAGCGGTTGGTTCACGGCCCAATTCTTGAATCAAAGTTCGCTGAACTCTAGTCATTTTATTAATAGTTTCCACCATATGAACGGGAATACGAATAGTTCTTGCTTGATCAGCGATAGCTCGCGTAATAGCTTGGCGAATCCACCATGTTGCATAGGTTGAAAATTTATATCCCTTGGTATAATCAAACTTATCAACCGCTTTCATCAATCCGAGATTACCTTCTTGAATTAAATCAAGAAAAGCCATTCCTCGTCCCACATAATGCTTAGCAATATTAACAACCAATCTTAAATTGCGATTAATTAACTCTTGCTTAGCGTCTTCATCGCCTTCATCCGCTTTTTTAGCAATTACTGGTTCTTCTTCAGGTTTTAACAATGAAAATTTACCAATTTCTTTGAGATACATCTTGACAGAATCGTTGACACGAACTTCACTTCCAAGTGAGGCGTTAATGTTATCGACATCAATTTCTTCCTCTTCCTCTTCCTCGTCCTTATTCATTGATTCATCAGCAAAAAAGTCATCATCTTCAATGGGTTCTTCAAGATTAATCTTAGAATCGTCAATCTTGTCTAAATCATTGTCTTCCTCTTCCTCGTCTTCTTCTTCATTGGTAACCTCAATATCGTGAGAAGCAAAAAATTCCATTAAGTCATTGACGGCATCATCGTCTAATTCGTAAGTATTGAGACTATCATATATTTCACTTTGACTAATAACTCCAGTTGCCTTAGCTTTTTTTAGAAGTTCTTTTTCCACTTCTTCAAGTGACATAATTTTATCGCCTTTTTTATGTATCGAGACTTTACTTTTTTTTGCACCTGTTTCCGCTAGATCAGGTTCTTTTTTTGGTCTTCCCCTTCTTTTCTTTGAAATTTCATCAGACATTTCAGTTTGAACAATTGATTTTCTTCCCATTTTTGTTTCCTCCATTTAAACTATATTTTTTTCTTCATTTTTCGCCGATTGTAGTCCGCAACAATACGGGCTTGCTCCAACGGCGTCTTTCCTTCAAGAGATTGCTCTAAAGAATCTTTTTCAAAAATTCTTTCTTTTTCTTCTTGAATGGCATCAAGCAAATTGCTTAATAATTTATCATTACATTTCTGTGGATGATTTTTTTCAAGATAAAGCGCTGTTATTTCATTGATAAGAGCGTTTTTATTTGGTAATTCACTCATTTCCAGTGATGAAACTAAATCAATAGGCTCTAATTCTTCATGATGAGGTAGATAATCGACGATATAATTAGCAATTTGCCGATAAGTCTCATCATAAAAGCCACTTAATTTATCTTCGTAAAAGGTAACAGCCTGTTTATCTTGTAACATCTGATAGAGAAATTCTCTTTCTGCCATTTCTAAGCGTCTCAGAATCTTTCTTTCTGGATGAAAAGAACTAATTAACTGTTCGGGTTTTTCAAAACTATGATTATTTCTTGCTCTTTTAACTAATGCGCGAATACTCTCAATATCATAACCTGTCACATCACTTAATTGATGAAGATAATTATCTAAATCTAATGGGCTCTTAACATCGAGAAGGATTGGAACAAATTCTCCAATTAATCGTTTCTTTTGTTCCATTGTCTTTAAAGGATTGCTGCGTTTAAAATATTTAAGAGCAAAATCGACGCGATTTAACAATTTTTGAACATAAACACGAAGTTCTTCTGGGCCTTTATTGTTATAAATCTCATCAGGATCTTCTGTGCTGCCTTGATTGTCAACAATCATGCATTTGATATGAGCTGTTTCAAGCATTTTGCTGGCTTTCATCATTGCCGTTTGGCCAGGCAAATCACCATCAAGACATAAGCGAACCTCAACATTTAATAAGCGCAACATAGCAATGTGCTCGTTAGTCAAAGCTGTTCCCATTAACGCCACGGCGTTATCTAGTCCTATTTTTGCTAAAGCAAAAACATCCATAAAACCTTCGCAAACATAAATACAATTTTCAATGCGTGCTTTTTCCTTAGCAATATGATAGTTATATAAAACACTGCTCTTATGAAAAAGATGTGTTTCGGGAGAATTGATATATTTGCTTTCTGATCCGTCTTTAATTCTTCGCGCACTGTAACCAATGACTTGGCCATCCATATCACAGATAGGAAATATGACTCGCCCTTGATTTTTATCAAAATAAACGCCATTCATTGAAGAGGCAATACCAACATCTTCAATTGTTTTAATCGAATGACCTTTTTCCTCAAGAAACTGACAAGTGGCCTTTCCATCCTTGTTTGCGTAACCAAGTAAATATTTAGCGCGCATCGAAGCATCGAGATGGCGACTATCAAAATATGCTAGTCCCTCTTGTCCCTCTGCTGTATTAAGGGCGTATTGATAGTAGAGTGTTAAATCGTGCAAGCATTTTAATAAAGGGGCTTTTTTTGTATCAATTGGTTTGATATAAGCATGATTATTCGTTAAACGTTCATCGTGATATCCTGATATTTCCGCAACTTTTTGCATGGCTTCAAAAAAGGAAATATGCAAATATTTTTGGACAAAAGAAACAGCAGAACCACCTGTTCCACAGACAAAGCATTTGAACATTTTTCGTTCTGGGCTAATGCTCATCGAAGGGTTTGTATCATCATGGAAAGGACATTTAGCAATAAAATTTTTGCCCTTTTTTGTGACAGGAATAAATGCTGATATCACTTGTACGATATCAGCATGATCCAGGACATCATTAATTAAGCTTTCATCAAACGCCATTATTTGTTAAACCTTTAATAGAAAACCTTCACGGAAAGATATTTAGCCAACTCATTAATTGGTAAACGAATTTGTTGCATGGTGTCTCTATCTCTAATGGTAACTGCGCTATCATCTAAGGTATCAAAATCAACAGTGATACAATAAGGTGTTCCAATAGCGTCTTGACGGCGATATCTTTTACCGATGCTGCCTGTATCATCATAAATAGTTGTCATGTAAGTAGAGAGAATTTTTTCGACTTCGCGAGCTTTTTCCTCTAATTTTTTACTCAATGGTAAAACAGCAACTTTATATGGAGCGACACTTGGAACAAGATGCATAACAATGCGCATGTCTGCATCGCCAATTTTCTCTTCGTCATAGGCGTTGCATAAGGTCATGAGAATGAGACGATCAAGACCAACAGATGGTTCAATGCAGAAAGGAATATATTTTTCATTAGTCTCAGGATCGAGATAATCTAAAGTCTCACCACTAAACTGAGAATGACGCTTTAAATCATAATCGGTTCGATCAGCAATACCCCAAATTTCCCCCCATCCGAAAGGAAATAAATATTCAATATCTGTTGTGGCTTTAGAATAAAATGCTAATTCAGATGCTTCATGGTCACGAAAACGTAAATTCTCTTTCTTTATTCCAAGATCATCGACAAAATCCAAGCAATGTTTTTTCCAATAATTAAACCACTTTAAATCTTCACCTGGCTTACAGAAGAACTCCATTTCCATCTGTGTAAATTCTCTTGTTCTAAAAGTCATTTGCCCAGGAGTTATTTCATTTCTAAAAGCTTTACCGATGTTGCAAACACCCATTGGTAGTTTTCTTCTTGTGGAACGAATGATATTTTTAAAATTAACAAACATACCTTGGGCGGTTTCTGGACGTAAATAAACAGCTGATTTGCTATCTTCAGTCACACCGATATGAGTTTTAAACATCATATTAAATTGCCGAATATCAGTAAAATTTTCATGTCCGCAATTTGGACATTTAACATGATTGTCTTTGATGAAATCCATCAATTGATCGTTAGTCATTCCTGCCACATCAACATTCGGGAATTGCTCTTCAATAACTTGATCAGCACGAAAACGCATTTTGCAATCTTTGCAATCAATTAGAGGATCATTAAAAGTTGCCACATGTCCTGTTGCTTCCCAAACTTTTGGATTCATTAGAATGGCGGCATCGATACCAACATTTGTTGGTGCTTCTTGAACAAATTTCTTCCACCACATACGTTCAATGTTTCGTTTTATTTCGCAACCGAGAGGGCCATAATCCCATGTATTTGATAATCCACCATATATTTCGGATCCTTGGAAATAAAATCCCGAAACTATAAAGTGATTAGTGACTTTGTCAAAATCGTTTTTACTCATAATACGTCTTCCTCCTTAGGAGTGCGTGCTCGTATAGTATAGGTATATGCGCGAAGAATTGTCAACCTATTATGAGTGTATATTATTTTTATTAATCTAAGAGACTTGCTGATTTCAAATGTATGCCATATGAATCAACAATAAATTCAAGAAATTTTCTAAAAATAATTTTTTTATTTTCCGATGAAGCGTATGGCGATGAGACCGCAAAACTATCAGCGCTAATAACACTGCGCAGTAAAAGCATCTGTTCGTTTGATAAATCGCGCTTGGTATCTTGTCTAAGACAATGTGAACACACAAAACCGCCGTCTGAAAAAGAAAATGTTTTTATATCTTTCTTTGATCCGCAGAAAACGCATTTGTTGACTTCAAATTCATAGCCTGAATATTTAAAAATTCTTCCTATATAAATCAACATAATCATCCATGGATCAAGACCTTCCTTTAATGCGTTGATGGCCTCAATAAGAGATGAATATATCAATTTTTTTTCTTCGTCTTGGAGCATAATTTTCGTGGCTTCATTGATAACCATTAAAACTCCGAGATAGGAAAGGTCACTGTTTAATTGAATTGGAGAAGATAAGATTAAACTTGACTTTAAAATCGGATATTTATTGTTGCTTTCGCTTAATTCAATATCAGCGATGACTAAATTAGTATTTAAACCAGCGTTTTTGGATTGAGGTTTTAGAATGCCACGAGCTAAAAAAGCAATCGCTCCATCCTCACTTATCGCATTAACAATTGCATCGCTTTCTTTATAAGGTGTAACCGATATAACGATAATTTTCATGATTATTTTTCTGACTTATAACCGTATGTTTCAAGAGATTTTTTTTCATTTCGCCAGTCTTTTTGGACTTTGACAAAAAGTTCAAGAAAAACATGCTTGTGAAGCAGCGATTCAATATCTTGTCGAGCGCGACTGCCGATTAATTTAATACGCTTGCCCTGCGCTCCGATCACAATTCCTTTTTGACTATCTTTTTCGACAATAATATCAGCCTTGATATGAATGGGATTATTATCCCACTCGACACTCTGTAAATATATAGCGACAGCATGAGGAACTTCTTCTTTTAATGTTCGCAAAACTTTTTCGCGAATAATTTCTTTAATCTGAAATATTTCATCCTTATCAGTCACAACATCTGTGGGATAAAACGGGACGCCTTCAGGTAAAAGCTCAATAACCTTTTTAATCAATTCATCAATATTAAATTTATCGAGAGCAACCGTTTCGATAATCGTGGCATTTGGAAATAATTCGATATAGTGATTTTTTAAATCGGTGACATGAGTTATTTTCGCTCGATCAATTTTATTAAAGACAAGAATAAGAGGAGCGTTATGAAGATCTAGGTGTTCAATTAAATATTGATCTCCGTTTCCAAAAATAGCTGATGCGTCAATGACTAGCACATTGATATCGACATCATGAGCGGAACTATAGGCATAGTTATTCATTCTTTCACCTAATGTTTGATGAGGCTTATGAATTCCAGGAGTATCAACGAAAACAATTTGCGCTTCTGGGCAATTATAGATACCGCGAATATTATTGCGTGTTGTTTGTGATTTATCAGTTACTATCGAAATTTTTTCGTTTAAAATGTCGTTTAAAATAGTTGATTTACCAACATTGGGACGACCTAAAATTGCTACGAATCCAGATTTCATTTTTCAAGATCTTTCGGAGAGAAAGCGAATGGTAATAATTCCACAGCAGTTGTTTGTTTAATATCCCCTTTTAAATTTGACATATAGATAGGTGCATCCTTAGGATAGAGTTCGCTAATAACTTGGCGGCAAGCTCCACATGGTGATGTTGGCTCGTCGGTATCAGCGCAGAGAGCAAATGCCACAAAATCATCCTTTTTATAGCCATGCATATAAGCATTATAAATTGCATTTCGTTCAGCGCACATACATAGTGGATAAGATGAATTTTCAACATTAGCACCGACAAAAATGGTTCCATCTTTGCATTCTAACGCCGCTCCAACTGCAAATTTTGAGTAAGGTGAGTAGGATAGTAATCTCGCCTCTTTAGCCTTAGCAACTAATTCTTCTTTTTTCATTTTATAAGCTCCTTTTTCCTAAAATTTGGTCTTGCAAATCAAACATGATTTTTTCATCTTCAAGTGTCATATGATCATAGCCAATTAAATGTAATAAGCCATGAATAAAGAGAAATTCCAATTCTCTCTTCAAAGAATGGCCATATTCAATAGCTTGTTCTTTTGCTTTATCAACCGAAATATAGATATCCCCTAAACTGCATAATTGACCTGGATTTTTTAAAATTTCTTCGCGATTTTTTGTTCCATCAAGGAAAGCGAATGAAATAACATCTGTGGGGCGATCAATATGTCGATAATCGCGATTCATTTGATGAATAAATTGATTATCTACTAAAGAGACGCTGACTATTGGTTCACACATTAATCCAAGATCGCGAAATGTCTTTTTCATGAGGTGGGTATAGACCTCTTCATAAGAAGATAAATCAGGGAATGTTGTTTGAAAATCTAGTTCCATTTTGAGGGACTATATGATAGCACGCTCAATCAAAAGTTGCTAGATTATTTCATCATCTTGATGAATGATGTTGTTTAATCGCACTTTAGCGATGAGATATTCACGTTTTTTTTCATCGTAAGTGAACAAGGTGTGAAAATTATTATAAAGTGCCATCTCTAAGCAGAGATAAAAAACAATGTACGGAATTGAAAAGATATCATTTAGTACCATGATACCGCCAGTCACTATTATCATCGTGGCAATGACAAAATACTTTTTCAATAATGTCATTTTTGTCAATCGATATGTTTTTTCATGAATGGAAAATTCTTTTTCTTTATAATCATCAATATTTTTTGTTTGATAAAGTTCTTTTTCTGCTAGTGAAATTTCTTCTTCCTTATTTTTAGTAAAAGGCCGAAAATAAAATATTTCAACAAGTGTTAAACAGATTGGGGTAATAATCATCAAAATATTGTGAATATCATTTAGAATCATAATAAAAATAAGAAAGGTACATATCAAAAAAAGAAAAAGAAAATTAAGTGGTGTTAATAAAATGGCCTTTTTATAGCTTTCAAAACGAAGATGAA
>JBAYZW010000023.1:0-10462 GCA_041672305.1 Bacilli bacterium | reverse complement strand
TTGGGCTTTTTAGTCATTGGTGGAGCTTTTAGTGAAGGCATTAATTTAGTCGATGATCGTCTTATTGGAGCGGTTGTCATCGGCATTGGCATGCCTCGTCTTAATTTTGAAAGTGATCAAATCGCTCATTATTTCAAAGAACAAGATAAACCTGGACGTGATTATGCCTATTTAAACCCTGGGATGAATAAAATTATGCAAGCCGTCGGAAGAGTCATACGAAGCGAAAATGATCGTGGGGCCGTTTTGCTCATTGATGAACGATATATGTATCATCAATATCAAGAATTGTTTCGTATTGAGTGGAACAATTATGTTGTTGTTTTAACTCCTCAGGAAGTAAAAGACCAACTAAGTCGTTTTTTTAAAGAATAACTTTATGTTATAATAACGCGGATATTTATGGATTTTAGTCAAAAGAAAATACGCAACTTCTCGATCATCGCTCATATCGATCACGGAAAAAGCACTCTCGCTGATCGTATTTTAGAGTCGACAGGAGCGATTCAACCTCGCGAGATGAAAGATCAAATTCTTGATTCGATGGATCTCGAAAGAGAAAGAGGCATTACCATCAAGCTCAACGCTGTTACTTTATCTTATAAGGCCGATGATGGTGAAACATATATTTTTAATCTCATTGATACTCCTGGGCATGTCGATTTCACCTATGAAGTTTCTCGTTCGCTAGCCGCTTGTGAAGGCGCTATCCTAGTCGTGGATGCCACCCAGGGTGTCGAAGCTCAAACCTTGGCTAATGCTTATCTAGCGGTTGATAATGATTTGATTATTTTACCAGTTATCAATAAAATTGATTTGCCTAGTGCTCGCCCCGATTTATGCAAAAATGAAATTGAAGAACGGATTGGAATTGATTGTCAAGATATTGTTGAAGTATCTGCTAAAACTGGTTATCACATTCATGAACTTCTCGAAAATATTGTCAAAAATGTTCCAGCTCCATCAGGAGAAGAAAACGCGCCATTAAAGGCCTTAATTTTTGATAGTTATTATGACTCTTATCGCGGGGTGGTTATTTTAATTCGTATTAAAGACGGGGTGGTAAAAGTCGGCGATAATATCTCATTAATGCAAGCTAAAACTACTTATCAAGTCACTGAATTAGGCATTCGCACACCAAATGAAATCAAAGTTAACTTTTTAACAGCTGGTCAAGTTGGCTATCTATGCGCTCAAATAAAGGACATTAAAGATGTTCATCCTGGCGATACTGTCACATTAACTCGTCAGCCTGCCAAAGAAGCCTTACCAGGTTATCGTTTCATTAATCCGATGGTCTACTGTGGCCTTTACCCAGTCTATTCCGATGACTATCAAGAATTGAAAGACGCTCTTGATAAGTTATCTTTGAGCGATGCTTCTTTGCAATATACGGCCGAATCCAGTCAGGCTCTTGGCTTTGGCTTTCGATGTGGATTTTTAGGCTTATTACATATGGATATTATTCAAGAACGATTAGAGAGAGAATATCATCTTGATTTAATTTTAACCGCTCCAAGTGTTATTTATCATGTCTTCCTCACTGATGGGAATATTATCAATCTTGATAATCCTAGTTGTTTACCTGATAATTCGAAAATTGATCATATTGAAGAACCTTATGTGCGCGCTTCAATTATGACCCCCAAAGAATATGTCGGTTCTATTATGGAATTATGTCAAAAACGACGAGGCATCTATGAAGATTTAGAATATTTTGACGATACGAGAATGGTTTTGACATATCAATTACCACTCTCAGAAATCATTTATAACTTCTTTGATAAATTGAAAAGTTATACCAAAGGTTACGCTTCTCTTGACTATGATTTTTCGACTTATCGTTCAAGCGATTTAGTGAAACTTGATGTTTTATTGAATGGCACAATTGTCGACGCTTTAAGCAGTATTATTTATCGAGCTGATGGTTATAATCGAGGCTTGGCGGTTATCCGTAAAATTAAAGATGTCATACCTCGACAGCAATTTGAGATTCCAATTCAAGCCGCTATCGGAGGAAAGGTCATCGCGCGTTGTGATGTTAAAGCGGTGAGAAAAGATGTTCTTTCTAAATGCTATGGTGGAGATATTTCTCGAAAAAAGAAACTTTTAGAAAAGCAAAAAGAAGGCAAAAAACGCATGAAAAAAATTGGTTCTGTCGAAGTGCCACAAGAAGCTTTTATGTCAATCTTGGAAATTGATGATGACCATAAATAGTTCCCTATTAGTATTAAATTAGTAGTTTTTTTGGTTTCTTCTTGCCTATCATTTCGCGATGTTTATATAATAAAAGCATAAAGAGAGGTAGTTTTTTATGGCCAACAATGATTTAGCGATTCGCTTTACCGAAAATAAATACGCGACTAAAATGGAAGTCAGTCGCGAATTAAAAATGTCACTCATTGACAATATTTGGTCTAACATCCTTTCTTATCGCAGTAATTTTAATCAGTACCTTTCAATTAAGAGCATTGATAAAAACCCCTTTTTAATTTGCTATTGCCCAACTATTTCAAATGCGATTAATACTTTAGATGCCAAACTCATCCGTTTAATGCGTGAGTATATGCGCATGGATGCTGCGACTGGCGATTTGCGTCAGTTTGAAGATGCTTGTTTAGTGAAATCACTCTCCGCTTTAGCTAAAGAATATGATCTCGATGCTACCGAGCCATATCTCCGTTCTCTTATTCAAGGAGATGTACGCGAAATTTCTTCTACTCACCGCGTTTTATTGCATTACGCTCAGTGCTTAAAAATAATCAAGGAAAAGGCCAGTCAACCGATTGATATCGATTTTTTAGCTGAATTATATGCCACATTGACTGGCAATCCAGAATTGACGAGTTTCTATCGCACAACGGATGATAAAAACCCTGAAAATCGTGTCATCATTGATCGTATTTATACTTGTGCTCCTGTCATTTCAATTGATCCGATGATGAACGAGTTATTCTCTTTTATTGAAAATGCCAAACTTAGTGGTTTAGCGAAAAGTATTGCCACTTATTATTATATTAATTATATTCGCCCATTTCCGACCTATAGCGATGAAATCGCTCTTTTGATGGCAAAAGCTGTGTTAGCTCATTGCGATCTTTCTGATTTCGGCGCTATTATTCCTTTGGAATCACTATTAAGTGAAAATCAAGATGTCATTGCCAAAATTTTTGTTGAAGTGCAAAAAACTTATGATCTCACTTATTTTTTAAATTATGCTCTTTCTTTTATTGATGTACAATGTGACAAAATTCTCGATTATATTGCTAATCGTGAAGTTGAAACTTTGAAAAAAGACTACTATCAAGAAGAAACAATCCTCCCAGAACCAAAGATTGAGGACACGAGGACGCTAATCGATGAAACAATGACACTAACTCCAGAATTCGTTGAATCAAAGCCAATTATTCAACCCATTCTTGAAGAAGAAACCATTAAAAAAGAAACAACTACTCCTCTTCCTCAGCCAAAGCCTAAGCCAGCACCTGAAATTGTGGAAGTCCCTGTTGAAAAAATCGCTGTTAATTACATTCCCCCTGTTATTGATGAGAAGCAGGCTTGTCGCTTAGAAGAGCATCTTCTCGAATTGGATCCTTCAATGAAACGCAACGAAGCTCATTTCTATGCTCGACATTGCACGCTCGGAAAAAAATATACTATCGCTCAATGCAAAAAATCACTTGGTTGCGCTTATGAAACAGCACGAACAAGTATGGACCATCTCGTCACTTTAGGGTATTATCGTAAGGACATGGTGAAAAATAAAAATGTTTATACACCTGTTCCGCGTAATTAGGAGATCACAAACATATGGAAACACTTATTATCTTTTTAATCGTCGTCGGTGCGGCCACTTTAATTGCTATTATCGCTTTTTTAATTCACCGTTTAATGCATCCTAAACTTAAAGATGAAAAAAAGGACGAAGCGGAGTTTGCTCAAGAAGAACTCGATCGCGTTCTCGTTCCGATTGATGATAAAAAAACCGCTGAAGAAATCAGCAATTATCGTGATAAGGAAGATGAAAAATAAACCTTCATCTCTTTATATTCACATCCCTTTTTGCGAACATATTTGTTCTTACTGTGACTTTCCAAAGTTGCAGTATTTTACTGATTTAGCCGAAAATTATCTTCTTCATCTTAAGATGGAACTAGATTCATTGAAAATCGCCCATCAATTAGAAACCATTTACATTGGTGGAGGAACTCCAACCGCTTTAGAAGATTGTTTATTTGAAAAGCTTCTTCAAATTGTGGCCCCCTATACCACAAATATTAAGGAATATACTATAGAAGCCAATCCTGAATCTCTTTCCTCAAATAAAATTAAATTGATGGAAAAATATAAAGTAACACGTCTCTCTCTTGGCGTTGAATCAACAGACGATAATATTTTAAGAGCCATCAATCGCCATCATACATTTGCTGATGTTAAAAGAGTGATTAAGGAAATTAAAGCGACTAGCCATTTAGTGGTGAATGTCGATTTGATATTAGGCCTTCCTCAATGCGACAAGAAACATTTTGCAACTGATTTAAATAATATTATCAATTTGGGCGTTGAACATATCTCCTGTTATTCGCTTACCGTTCATCCTCATACCATCTTCTTTTTAGAACATGTCGAAGAGCCAAATGATGATTTTTCTCGCGAATTATATGATCTCGCAGATAAAATGCTCAGTCGAGCAGGCTATCTTCATTACGAAGTAAGCAATTGGGCTCAACCAGATTTCTTGAGTTTACATAATATGACATATTGGCAAGATGAAGAATATTACGGCGTCGGTTTAGGAGCTAGCGGTTTTATCAATAAATACCGCTATAGCAACACTAAAAGCATCACTGAATATAATCAGGGCCATTATCTCGCCAGTCAAGAACTCATTTCCTATGAAGATGATAAAATATATTTCATTATGTTGACCTTAAGAACTATTAAAGGTCTCTCATTCAAAGAATATCGTCACCGCTTTGGCGATGATTTCTTTGCTCTTCATCAGAAAAGTATCGCTCGTTTTGTCTCGGAAGATTTATTAATTATAAAAGAAGATACGCTCGCGCCTACACACCAAGGTATGATGGTTCTTGATCAAATTATTGTTCAATTCATCAGTGAATAGTTCTTCTTTTTATCGATGATAATTATTGACTATATCAGTCTATTTTAAAATAAAAGACAAAGTCTTTAAAAATATTTAGCACTTAATACTTGACACTGCTAACAAAATCCATATAATAAGATTAGCACTTTGGATAAAGGAGTGCCAAAAAAGGAGTTAATTCGATGACTTTGAATAGAAGTGATACAATCTTGAAACACATCGTTGAGTACTTTATTAAGCACGCTCAACCAGTGGGTAGTCAAACTTTGATTGATGAATATCATCTCCCTTATTCTTCGGCCACCATTCGCAATGAAATGTTTGCTCTTGAGAAACAGGGATTAATTGAAAAAACCCATTCTTCAAGTGGACGTGTTCCAAGTTCTCAGGGATATCGCTATTACTGCGATCATCTGCGCGACAAAAGTGTGGATAATGAATTAAAATACTCCTTACAAAACATTCTTGATGAGAAGATTCATTCCATTGAGGAAGTTTTAAAATCTAGCTGTGAGATCCTTTCACAAATGACTTCGCTGGTTTCAGTGGTCATGGGTCCTGATGAAAAAGAGGAACAACTCGCTAATGTGCAACTCGTGCAAATCAGCCCTAATACAATTACTGCTGTTTTTGTCACTAATCGCGGTTATGTCGAGAATAAGACTTTCATTATTGAGAAGGGTATTAACCCCTCTGAGATTGTCTCCTGTGTGACATTATTAAATGATCGCTTAAAAGGGACGCCAATCTATCAATTAGTTGATAAAATCAAAGCTTTGAAACCTGTTCTTAATGATTATATTGTTAGTCATGATCTTGTTTATCAAGCCTTATTAGAAACTTTTCTAAGATTTGCCAGCGATCGTCTGTCTCTTTATGGTCGTGATGAATTATTCAATAATCCGGAATTTAAAAACGATACAGATAAACTTCATCGCATGTTCCGTTTATTAAATGACAATTCCCTTCTTAAAGAGATGGAGGAAGATGTTAAAAGTGATAGTGAAGAGCCAATTGTAAAAATCGGTGAGGTCGATGGTAACCCGGATGTTTCAACAATTACCGCTAAAGTTAAACTCGGCAGTGAGGGTGAAACTTCTATTACGCTACTCGGACCAACTCGTATGGATTACGATAAGGCCCTCAGCGCCCTTGAATATCTCACTGAAGAATTGAACAAATACTTCGCTAAATTGGATGATAAAGGAGGAAAAAATGGTGGAGATGCCTAATGATAAAAAAGTTCAAAAAGAAGAACTTTGTAAAGACAACAACAAAGAAAAAGAATTAAAAAGTCGCAAAGAGTTTAAAAATGAAATTAACAAGTTAAAAAGTGATGCTGAGCATTGGAAAAATGAATATTATCGCGCTTATGCCGATACAAAAAACTTACGAACTAGTCTTGAAAAAGATCAGTCAAGAGCAATTAAATATCGCGCTGAAGGATTCATTGATGCTCTACTTCCCATCCTTGATAGTTTCCATCTCGCTTTACAAAATGAACCAACTGATCCAACCTTAAAAAACTATTTGACTGGATTCCAATATATTTACCGCAATCTGGTCGCGGCATTGGAAAGCGAGGGAGTGAGTGAAATCTCACCTCAAGTTGGTGACAAGTTCAACCCTGACACTATGAATGCCGCGGATGTGACAGAAAGTGACGGGGAAGAAGGTCTTATCTCTCGTGTTTACGCGAAAGGTTACAAACTTCATGATCGCATTGTTCGACATGCAATGGTCTCTGTAACTGGCAAACCGAAAGTTAAGGAAAAGAAAACTGAACCAGAAAATAAAACCGAAGACAAATTCGATGCATAAGGAGGAAAAAAATTATGGCAAAAGAAATTATTCTAGGTATCGATTTAGGTACAACAAACTCCGTCGTGAGTTATTTACAAGCTGATGGCACTGTCAAAGTCATCCCCAATCCAGAAGGCACTAATACTACTCCTTCTGTCGTAGCCTTTAAAGCTAATGGGGAAGAAATTGTTGGTAATGCCGCCAAACGTCAAGCCGTTACAAATCCTGATACAGTCAGCTCAATTAAAAGAAAAATGGGCACAGCAGAAAAAATTCATATCAATTGTATTAATAAGGATTTTACTCCTCAAGAAATTTCAGCTAAGGTTCTTGCTTATATGAAAAAATACGCTGAAGCCAATATTGGTCACAAAGTTGACAAGGCCGTTATTACTGTCCCTGCCTACTTCAATGATGCTCAACGACAAGCCACAAAAGACGCTGGTCAAATTGCTGGCCTTGATGTCGTTCGTATTATCAATGAACCAACTGCCGCTGCTTTAGCTTATGGTCTTGATACACAAAAATCTGAAAAAATTCTCGTTTTCGATCTAGGTGGTGGAACATTTGATGTTTCAATCCTCGATATTGGAGAAGGAACTTTCGAAGTCGTCTCAACCGCTGGTGACAATCATCTTGGTGGTGATGACTGGGATCAAGTCATTGGTGACTGGATTAAAGCGCAAATTAAAATTCAATCTGGTGTTGATATCACCGATAAAGGTTCATTGCAAAGAATCAAAGAAGCAGCTGAAAAAGCAAAAATTGAACTTTCTGCTTCTATGGAAACGATTGTTTCCTTGCCATTTATCAGCATGAAATCGACTGGACCGGTCAACTTTGAAATTACGCTCACAAGAGCCAAATTCCAAGATTTAACTAGACATTTGCTTAAGAGATGTGAAGAACCAGTACGACGCGCTCTAGCCGATGCGAAATTAACGGCTAATGGTCTTGATCAAATTCTTCTTGTCGGTGGTTCAATTAGAATGCCCGCCGTTCAAGAGTTAGTGAAAAAAATCACGGGTAAACAAATCAATTTATCCGTCAATCCAGATGAAGCCGTCTCCGTTGGTGCTGCCTATCAAGGTGGCGTGGTTAGCGGCGATGTTAAAGATGTCGTCTTACTTGATGTCACTCCTTTAACTTTGGGCATTGAGACATTAGGTGGAGTGTTAACTCCTTTGATTAGTCGTAACACGACTATCCCAACCACAAAGAGTCAAATCTTCTCAACCGCTGCTGATAATCAACCCGCTGTTGATATCATGGTCTATCAAGGCGAACGCCCCATGGCTCATGATAATAAACTGCTTGGTCATTTCCAACTAACAGGGATTAAACCTGCTCGTCGTGGACAACCTCGTATTGAAGTAACATTTTCCATTGATGTCAATGGTATTGTTAAAGTCAATGCTAAAGATCTCGATACGCAAAAAGAACAAAACATTACTATTTCAGGTAGCAATGGTTTAAGCAAAGATGATATTGATCGTATGGTTCACGAAGCGGAAGAAAATGCTGACGCGGATACCAAACGTAAAGAAGAAACGGAACTTAAAAACAAAGCGGAAGGTCTCATCAACGATATTGATATTGCGATGCAAGAAAAAGGCGAAAAGATGGACGCTACGCAAAAAGAACAAACGCAAAAATTGCGTGATGATTTGAAAACAGCATTAGATAATAACGATATCGAAACTTTAAAGAAGCGAATCAATGAACTTGAACAAGCTGCTGCTTATATGCAACAAGCTCAAACGGGCGGTGCCGCCAACACTGGTGATGGAGCAGCTCAATCTGAGCAAGCTAATCCCGGCAGTTCAAGTGATGATGTTGTCGATGCTGACTTCACTAGCAAAGACGAGCACAAAGCTTAATTTTGTGTAATCAATCATATTCACCAGTAGGGCAAAAAAGCCTTACTGGTGATTTATAAATAGGAGGATGAAAATGGCAGAAAAAAGAGATTATTACGATGTTCTTGGTGTTAAAAAAAATGCCACTAAAGATGAAATTAAGAGTGCTTATCGTAAATTAGCAAAAAAATATCATCCAGATAACAAGGACACAGGTAGTGAAACAAAATTTAAAGAAGTTCAAGCAGCCTACGACATCCTTTATGATGATCAAAAGCGATCGACTTATGATCAATTTGGTCATGCGGCTTTCGAACAAGCGGGAGCAGGAAATCCTGGTGGCGCCAATCCATTTCAACAAGGATTTGGAGCAAATGGCGAAGGATTTGATTTTGGCGATATCTTCAATTCTTTCTTTGGCGGCGGTACATCGCGCCGACAAACTAATACAACTGGTCCTCGACGTGGCAATGATGTCGTTATGCGCGTTAAAGTTAATTTTATGGACGCTGTTAAGGGTCGCGATATTAAAATATCCATCAATGTCGATGAACAATGTAGCGCTTGCCACGGAACAGGAGCGCGAAGCCCTAAAGATATTAAGACATGTCCAACATGTGGGGGAAGAGGCTATGTTCGTGCCCAACGAAGAACTCTTTTTGGAACAATGGAGTCTCAAGAAGTTTGTCCCAATTGTGGTGGAACAGGAAAAATCATTACTGATAAATGCCCAGCCTGTGGTGGCAAAGGCTATATTCGCAAGAAAAAGGATGTCACTGTCCACATTTTAGCGGGTATTAATGAAGGTCAACAAATTCGCGTTTCAGGTCTTGGAGAACGAGGCGCCAATGGCGGGCCTAATGGTGATCTTTATGTTGAAGTCGTCATTAATTCTCATCCATTGTTTAAACGCGATGGCAATGATATCCATATAGAAGTGCCCCTTGATTTCGTGGACGCGGCTCTCGGCACAACTCTCGACATTCCAACTGTATATGGAGATGTAACGCTTAATATTCCTGCTGGTACTCAGCCAGGACAAATTTTGCGGATGAAAGGTCAAGGTATTAAAGATTTGCGCAGTGGCAAACCGGGTAATCAATACGTTCATCTTTTAGTGAAAGTCCCAACTTCTCTCACTAAAGAACAAAAAAATATTCTCGAATCATTTAAAGCAGCTAGCGATTCCAAGGATTCTTTCTTCACTAAATTCAAAAAGGCTTTTAAAAATTAAAGACTCATTAGAGTCTTTTTTTAATAATTAAAATCATTTCATAAAAATATATCTATATTGTCTCCTACATAAATAGGAGGCTTTATGTATTTTATTCCTCAAATTAGTCAAAATGATTGCGGTATCGCCTGTCTTAAAATGCTACTGGCGGATATTAATCAAGATTCGAATTATCTCTATTTGCCTTACCGAGAAAATAATCGACCTCTTTCTTATCAAAAAATCATTCATATGGCGGAGAGATATCAATTAACTCTGAAAGGTTTTGCTGTAGAAGAGGAAGAGGAAATTATCAATAATCACAATTATCCCCTAATTGTCACGATCAGATCTCATCAAAACATCGGACACGCTGTTATTGTCAAAGGTATTAGTCATCACAATGTGCAAATTATTGATCCGAATCAAGGAAGATATTCTCTTTCGTTAAAACACTTTTTTTCTCTTTGGGACAAAACT
>JBAYZW010000022.1:0-10821 GCA_041672305.1 Bacilli bacterium | reverse complement strand
TAGTCCATTATATGTGGGATTTCTGCCCTGATTGTACCTATTGCGCTCCCCAAGTATTATTCCCCTATACTAATAATCATGATTTCACCTTAAAAATGTATATTATTGATATTGGTGCATTAACTGGTTATGATCCAACTAGTGAGAAACCGTTTGCTAATTTCAGCACTTCAAACGAAGAATATGTTACTTTCTTAAGAGACCATCAAATGTCTGAAGCTGGCAATGAAACCTATGGTTATGGTCGAGGTTTTGTTCCCACCACTCAGTATTGGGAGAACGGATCTTTAATTGATGCTGATGTCTATTTTAACGATAGTCTCACATTAGAAAATGGAGTGTGGAGAGTTACATCGACGTTCTTTACTAATAATCGAGTGGCAAATCTCCACTATTTAGATGGAGTAGAAACAACTGTTTTAGAAGGATTAATTGTTAATGCTGATGATGTGACTGCTCCTATGGACATTAATAATACTATCGGTTCATGGAATGAAGATGCGGCTAGCGTTTATCACAATCCTCTTCTCGAAGCTTTCTTAAATACTTACGCCTTATAAAAAATAACGAGCAAATTTAACTGCTCGTTTTTCTTTAGTTTTTCGAACTTACTTTTTGATAATAACAATCAAAATTATTATTTAATTGTTTCATCAAATAATGTTTTTTGTATCGAGAGACAAAAGCATATTTCACAGAAGTGGAAAGCAATTGATAGACTTCATCTCGACTTAAATTAAAAGTTTTGACCATCGCTGTCATTTCTTTAATGGCATCAGTGTGAGAAACAGTCATATTATCACTATTAATAGTGACGGGAATACCATGACTCATAAATTGACGAAGAGGCACTTCTTGATATGTTTTAAGAGATTTGGTTTGAAGATTACTGGTTGGACAAAATTCAAAACACACATTACTTTTTATAACTCGTGAAATTGTTTCTTCGTCCAGAGAAAGATGAACGCCATGTCCAATTCGCTTGGCTCCATTATCTAGAGCCATCATCACTTCATCACTGCCGGTTGCTTCACCGCTATGAATAGTAATATTTAAATGATATCGTTTAGCGCGGTCATAGATTTTCTTATAATAAGAACCTGGATGTAAAGCTTCTGCTCCTGCTAAATCAACAGCCACGACTTTGTGATGAGCAAATTCTTTCGCCATTTCAATTGTTTGAAGATTTTCTTTTTCGCTCGCGTGTCGCATACAACAAAGGATGAGATTGGCATCGAAACCTTTGGTCATATGCAAGCCTTCTTTTAAACCATCAATCGCCGCTTGAACAGCTTGGCATTGACTCATTCCGGCTTGGGTATGCAATAAAGGCGCAAAGCGAATCTCAGCATAGATAAAACCCATACTCGCTAGGCGAATTACTAACGACCGCGTGACAAACGTTAAATTTTCGGGACTTTGTAAAAGTTTCAGTGGTAAATCAAAACGCCGTAAATAATCTTCTAACGAAGGGCAATCATCACTAACATAGATGCTATTAGGAAAATCAGGACCGAGTTGAATATTCTCTTTGCGAGCCAAGACAATGAAGTCTTCTTTGGAAAGAGAACCATCAAGATGTAAATGTAAATCAATCATATTTGCTCCTTATTTTATTCATTTTCAAATATTAATGCACGATAAGAAAAGAGATGCTCATCCACAATAACTGTATTATTTTTAACCTCTAAATAGTTAGGAAATATTTTTTTAAATTCATTGATTTGATGATCATCAGGATAACCAGTTCCGCATAATTTATTTTCATAATGCATCGGTATCACTAAGCGAGGATGGCAGAAATCAACAAGCTTTTTAGCTTCTTGACTAGAGATAGTAAAGACGCCATTAATTGGCACAAAAAGCACATCAACACCTATGAAATGTTTTAAAATTAACGAGTCAGAAATATCACCAATATCGCCTAAATGAGCAAAAGAAAAATGATTGAAATGAAATATTCTTCCATAAACCATTCCTCTTTTGCGACCTTTTTCATGATCATGAGGGAGAAGATATTCTTCATATTTAATCGTCTTGTCTGTTTTAATAATGCTGACATATTCTCGCGCTGCGTGGTCGCGATGTTGATGCGAAATAAAAACATAATGGGCTGTCACATTATTCGGAAAGACTAATCCCGGCACCGAGTCATTATAAAAAGGATCGATGACGATAGAGAGATTGTCGTCTTCAATTTTGAAACATGAATGTCCGTAAGAAGTAATTTTAATCATAAACCTACATTTAGCAATTTTTGTATTGACCAAAACATTGATACAAAGTATTAGTCCACCTTTATTTTAAGCAACATATCAATAAAAAACCATCATATTCTAATAATAAAAAATATCCCAACTCAATGTCTCTTTCTAAAAGAAAACAAAAAGCTATTTTAAATATTAATCTTCCGATAATTTTAATATATCATATTTATATAAGAAGGATTGAAATGATGAAAAAAGAAAAGAAAATTAAGCCCTACGATCCCAATAAGAAAAATGTTTTTAAAGAATTTAAGGCTTTTATTAGTCGAGGAAGTGTTCTCGATTTAGCCGTTGGTGTAATTATTGGTGGCGCTTTTAACGCTATCGTCACCGCTGTCTCTAAAGTTTTATTAAGTGTGGCTACTTGGCAGGTTCCAGGTGGCATTAATGGACTGATTACTGTTTTGCCTGCCGCCAATTCGGCTCAAGCAGGAATGGATGCCTCCATTGGTCTGGATCAATCATTCGCCAGTGTTGATTTGCAAAGTTTAGCGGAATCTTATGCGACAAAACTTTATCCTTCCGATGTCAGTGCTCAGACAATTGAAAGTGCTAAAACTACAATTCTCAACAATTATGTTCTCCATGGCACCACTTATGTCTATAAACTCTCAGCCACGATTGATTGGGGTTTAATTATCAATGCCGTTATTTCCTTTTTAATTATTGCTTTGACGCTCTTTATCGTCGTGAAAGTCGCGTCATCATTGCGAAAAACGCGCGATAAGCAAAAAGCTAAATGGCTCGAAGAATACTATCAAAAGCACCCAGAGCTTCGACCTGTTCCTGTTGATCCAGGTATTCCTGAACCAACTGATCATGAGATTTTAAAAGAAATGCTCAGTGTTCTAAAGAAACAGAATGAGACTGAGAACCTAGCATCAAAAAAGTAAACTCAAAGTAAAATAAAAGATTACGAATTATCGTAATCTTTTTATTATTTAATTTTGATTAGATCTTATCGTTTGAACCGAGGACATCAATCACTTTATGTTTGACGATTTCATGAACATAGGCTCGTCCATCGCCGAGATATTGGCGTGGATCGAAATGGTCAGGATGTTCAACAAAGTGTTTGCGGACAGCGGCGGTCATCGCTAAGCGAAGGTCCGAATCAATATTGATCTTACAGACAGCCATTTTAGCGGCTTGACGAAGCATTTCTTCAGGAATGCCGATGGCATCTGGCATATTTCCACCATTGGCGTTAATAATCTTTACATATTCTTGTACGACACTGGAAGCGCCATGAAGAACAATAGGGAAACCAGGCAGTTTCTCGCTGACTTTCTCTAAGATATCAAATCTTAATCTTGGTTTTTGACCAGGTTTAAATTTATAAGCGCCATGACTTGTGCCAATTGCAATCGCTAAGGAATCGACACCAGTGCGAGTGACAAAGTCATAAACTTCATTTGGATCAGTAAATTGAGCATCATCACTAGAAACATTAACTGCATCTTCAATGCCAGCTAATTTGCCTAATTCACCTTCAACAGTAACATAGGGAACATGAGCATGAGCGTATTCCACGACTTTTTTGGTCATCGCGACATTATCTTCATAAGGTAATTTGGAACCATCAATCATCACAGAGGTGAATCCATTGTCGATGCATTCTTTGCACAATTCATAACTATCGCCATGATCAAGGTGCAAAACGATGGGGATATCGGTGTCCTCAATAGCGGCTTGCACTAAATGAGTGAGATAGCATGGTTTGGCGTATTTTCTCGCTCCCGCTGAAACTTGTAGAATAACAGGTGACTGACATTCCTTGCAGGCTTCAGTAATGCCTTGAACAACTTCCATGTCACTGACATTGAAAGCGCCGATGGCATAGCCACCTTCATAGGCTTTTTTAAACATTTCTTTTGTATTAACTAAGGGCATAAGTAGTACCTTCCTTTTACGTGTTTGATTATATACTGATTTATGATGATATTTAAGAGAAATGCTAATCATTTCTCCTTTTTAGCAATTCTTCATAAAGAGAAGGGGAGAAATATGACTTCGTTAAAGGAACGATGGAGACGATATCGTGGGTCACTTGGTAACAGTCACTATCGGGAACGTGAACAAAATCACTTTCGGTCTCTCGGTTTGCCCAGTATCCATCTTCACGCTCCTCAAAATAATGACGATCGTGTCGATAATAAAGTTGACCGAGGGCGATATCTTGAACTTTATCGCCGATAGGGAAATTAATATTGAGTAAATAATCTTCGCTCAAGAGTTGATGTTTCCAAACAAAGTCCCATAGTTGAGGGAAAAATTGAGCGACAAGATCAAAATTGTGATTAGTGGAAATAGCCATTGCTTTCTTATGAAAAGTTAACGCTTCAAGGCAAGCCCCAACGGTTCCGCTATACATCGTATCATAAGAGATGTTCAAACCATGGTTAATGCCCGAAATCACTAGATCAAAGTCGATATTAAGACTAGAAAGGGCAAATGAAACACAATCCGCTGGTGTCCCCGAGCAAGAATAGAAATCATCGTCAATTTTGTTAATTGAAATAGGATGCCCCAAAGTAATGGAACAACTTTTTGCGCTCATCCATGTACTCGGAGCGACGATGACAACCCTTCCATAAGGAAGTAATAGTTTTTTTAATAATGTGATTCCCATGGAGAGATATCCATCATCATTGGTTAATAAGATATTCATCATAATTATTTTACTGTTTGAGATAGAAGGTTTCTATCCTTTTTTATCTTAATCTTTAAATAGCTCTATTCAAATAAAAAAAGAGAGCATTTTGCTCTCTTTTATAATTAGATATTGCTCTTTATTTTTTCGGACCGACAAAATTGCCATTCTCATCGAGAGCCGTTTCCCCATTGCGCACCACGATTTTTTCACTCTCTGGTTTGACTTTTTCCTTATTCATCAAAAAGCGATGATTGGTTAAGGAAACCAGCAAGATGATGGCAATATAAATAAATATCACAAATAAACTGACTCCTAAATTCAAGCCCCAAGCCCATAAGACAGCGCTAGAATCATAGACTGCGATTTGAGCGATGCCACGATTAGCGAGAGGTAAGAATTGAAGAATAATGGTGAAGATGATATCGACGACCATCACGCCTTCTTGTCTCTTACCCAAAAGATGATATAAAACCATCGCAATAAGGGCGAGACTAACCAAAGATTTAACGACGATATAAATAGCTAAATCTCCACCATCATTAGCGGCAAAACTAAAGAAATTACCATTATTAGCATATTGAAAAACAATCGCGAGACCAATGGAAAAAAGAAGGAATAAACTCGCGAGAACAATATAAACGATCTTAAGATATTTTTTCATAAAGCCTCCTAATTACTCAACTTTCGTTCCGCATTCAGGACAGAACTTGCTCCCAGCTGGAACTTGATGTCCACATTTTGGGCACGCCTTTGGTCCTAAAGAAGCACCGCATTGATTGCAGAACTTCGCTGTTTCACTATTTAAGGCACCACATTTTGGGCAGCGCACTTGAATTTCGGGTTTGGCTTGAGGTTGCTGTTCATTTGGTGTGCCAGGTTGACCGCCAATTTGGCTATTGCCTTTTACTTGATTGACCATGCCCATGCCATATCCAAAACCTAAACCAGCGCCCATCATGCCACCAACAGTGCCTTCGTTTGAAGCCGCTTTATTCAAAGCATCAAGTTGGCGCTGTCTCTCTTGAATAGCAATCGCTTCTTGATCAAGACCAGATAATGTCGAGAATTCGCGACGCTTCGCATATAATTGCTCATATTTCTTTTGATCTTCTTCAGGAATAGTAACCATCTCAATGACAAAGTCATTAAGTTCAAAACCAATCTTTTCAATTTTCGGAGCAATTCTCTCTTTCATCGTCTGAGAATTTTGCTCGCTGACCATACGCTGAACTTTTGAGAAGCTCATCTGTGTCTCATCGATATAATTACTCAATTCATCCATGACAATCTGATTAATAAAGGGTTTTAATTTACCCAATATATCTTTATAGCAGAGTAATCCGTTGTCAGAAAAAGAACCCGAAATCCATGAATAGAAGAATTGATAGTATTTTAAGCGAAGGTAGAAAGTACCATTGCTAATCGCGTGATAAATAAAACCTTTTTCCACAGGATCTTTCGATTCAATGATGAGAGGAGCGGGTGTTCCCCATTTAAAATTCTTCATCGCAGTACTGTTGAGGAAATAAATCTGCATATCGTAAGGATATTTGCCACCATAAGCGACATTGGCGACGAGACGACTTAAAAACGGATAGTTCGCAGTTGTTAAAGTAACAGTGCCAGTATCTTCCGCCCAAATATGTTCAATTTTTCCCGAATTAACAGCGATCGCTACTTGTCCAGGCTGAACACGTAATTTACTCAAACTATTAAATTCTTTGCCAGGATAATGGTACATCAACCATTCATCTTTCACTTCCACAGGTGGTAAGTATTCGATGACATCAAATAGTTTCATGTGATTTCTCCTTTCGAAAACACCATTCATATCACATCACGCGATGTTCTATGAATAATCAATCATTGATTAACTATTTTTATTTTCGCTAAAATACGATTAAGTTTCAATGTATTTCGCTATTTTCCATCCTGACAATTTATCGTTTTATCTACGAGTTGAGGAATTTATATTTTTTCTTTCATCTTTTGCTTAGCCAACATTAAGATTGGCAATTCGCGCCGCTGAACCAAAGTAGCACAACCTTGATTATGCATATTTTTGAAGATGGTAATCGCTTCATCAATTGACACCCAAATAACTTTTTCCATGATTGTTTTCTCATAATCATCTAATTTTGTACCCACAAAAGAAAGACAAGAACCGAGAAAATAAAAATTATGATTCTCGCGATGAATGAGATTATAAAAATCGTCAACCTCACCTAACTCAGCGATAATTGTAACTTTCCAGCCTACTTCCTCAATGATTTCGCGTACAAACGCTTCATCATTAGTCTCGGTGTCTTTGACACCACCACCGGGTAATTCATAATAATTGCGATCGCCAAATTTATCCTGGCCATGAAGTTTGATAAGGGCAATTTCCTTTTTCTCATTATAAACTACTCCACGCGCAATTAAACGCACATGGTCAGTATAAGTAAAAGAATATTGATCATCTTTTAAAGAGGCGAGAAGTTTCATAAAATTATCTTATCGTTTATTTGTCTTTTAGACAATAAAAAGCTCCCTATCGCAAAGGGAGCCTTTTTGCAATTGTTAAATCATTCTTCAATTTTATTATTTTTGATAACTTTTTCTTTTAGATACTCAGGAACTTCTTCGTAATCTTCAAAGGTTCGATTGAAGTAGCCAGAAGCTTGAGTGATAGATTTTAATTGCGTGGCATAGTCGATAATCTCCGCCTCTGGAACCAAGGCTTCAATCTCTTGCATACCATGTTCTCCTTCTTCGATGTTTTGAACTTTGGCACGACGAGTATTGAGATCGGAGAGAACATCGCCTGTATAGCGACTTTCAATGTGCACCTTGATGCGCATGATAGGCTCAAGAATTATGGGTGAACACTTCGGATAAGCTTCTTTAAAGGCGAGAATAGCCGCCATTTTAAAGGCTTGTTCATTGCTATCGACTGGATGATATTTGCCATCGACAAGAATGGCTTTAACACCGATGACAGGAAATCCAGCTAAAGGACCAGATTTAATGGCTTCAAAGAAGCCTTTTTCGACAGCGGGGAAATAGTTCTTTGGAACAGATCCACCAAAAACTTCTTCCGTGAAAATGTTTTCGGGAGCGGGTTCAAAGCGCATATCGACAACACCATAGAAACCACTGCCACCAGATTGTTTGACGTAGCGACCAATCGCTTGTCCAACTTTCTTGATTGATTCGCGATAGACGATGCGCATAGGTTGAACATTGACTTCAATCTTGTAGGTATCTTTCAATTTGCCAAGGATAAAGTCAATATGAGAATTCGAGACACCACCGAGTAATAATTGTTTGGTTTCATTATTGCGTTTAACTTCTAAGCACGGATCTTCTAATTGAATTTTTGTCAAAGCCGGACCAATTTTAGATTCATCGTTCTTATTCTTTAATTCAATAGCTTTGAAGATAACCGCCGTCGGATACTTCACTGGCTTATAATTAATGACTGATTTAGGAGAGGAAAGAGTCATGCCAGAGGAGACACTTTCTAAACGAGTAATCGCCGCGATATCACCTGCGCCAACTTCTTGAATAGAATCCATTTTTTTACCGCACATGGAGAAAAGCATACTGACGCGTTGAATATTGCCATTAACGGATACATCATCACCACTATGGAGAACACCAGAATTAATTTTAACTAAATTGATTACTCCAGAATAGGGATCGACAATCGTTTTAAAAACATAAGCTGAGAATGGTTCTTCAAGAGTGGTTGAACGAGTCACTTCTTTACCGTTTTCATCAAGAGCTTCATAAGGCTTTAAATCGCTAGGAGCAGGAAGATAATCAATAAACATATCTAAGAGAGTTTTAACTCCGACATTTTTAAGAGCACTACCAACTAGAACAGGAACTAAGTTTCCTGACATAACTCCTTTACGCAAAGAATTACGTATTTCTTCATCTGAGAAAGTCTCACCATTAAAGAATTTTTCTAATAATGAGTCATCGGTTTTTGCTACTTCTTCAACGATGGTATTATGAAGTTCAAAAACTTTTGCTTTCTTATCTTCATATATTTCCGCATCAACACATTCACTGCCATTATATTTAACAGCCTTTAAATTAATAACATTAACAAAGCCATCAAAATTATTGTCATGCCCTAAAGGATAAGAAAATGGAATAGCTTCATTGCCAAGTTGTTCACGAATAGAGGCGAGCAATTCATCAAAATCAACCCCTTCCTTATCCATTTTATTGACAAAAATAAAGGTTGGAATGCCGCGTCTTTTTAATTGATTCCAGTGTTTTATTGTTCCAACTTGAACACCCACACTTGCATCAACAACTAGGACAGCTCCTTTCACAAAGCGGGTTACTCCAATAACTTCAGAGATAAAATCATCATTGCCAGGAATATCGAGAATATTGATTTTATAATCTTGATAATTTAAAGGAATAATCGCGGTTTGAATAGAAGTACCTTTTTTCTGTTCTTCAGGAGTGTAATCACTCACGGTATTTTTCCGTTCAACTTCTCCTTTCGCTGGGATTGCTCCACAAGTCAATAAAAGAGATTCCACCAATGAAGTTTTGCCACTTCCTTGATGCCCCATTAAGACGATGTTTCGAATATTTTTTGGATCAAACATAAATATAATTCCTTTCTTTAAACTCTAAAATATTTGCTATAACGACCTTTGGTAATAAGCTGAATGCGATTTTCTCGTACCAATTTAGCAAGAGCCTTTTCAATTGTCGCACCGCTCGATCCATAAAGAACATTTTGAATAACACTCTTATTAATAGGAGTCGAACTATCGATGACAATTCGCAAAACTTTTTCTTCCGCGGTCACATTGAGATTATTAATTTAATTAATGTATTCAAGTTTGTGATATCCCTCAAGAATGATCTTTAGTAAGAATGTCACATATTGCGTATAGTCATTTTCATTCTCGCTCCATCCATCGCAGGAAGTGCCAAAAGCATCGATATAACCACCAATCTTTTGACGAATGAGATAGGACAAAGAGAAATAGTCATCAACTTCATAGCCATATTTTTTTAATAAGAAATGGAAGATAAGTCGAGAGAGGCGCCCATTGCCGTGGTTATAGGGATGAATGCACATAAAGTCGAGTAAGAAGCAGCAGATTAAAACCAGTTTATTGCACTGCTCATCAGCGACGCATTCATTGAATTGATAAATTAAATTATCGAGTAAAGCAATAACTTCTTCTGGAGCAGCAGGAACAAATAAAGTCCGATAAGTTCCGTCGCTCAAAATTTCTTGAATATAATTCTGGGTGTCCTTAAATTTACCACCAAATTCAGGATTATAATCCTTATACATATAGTAATGAAGAGTGCTGATGAAGGAACGATCAAAGGGTTGATATTTGTAGACTTTGTCGATTAATTTGGAGGCCTCAGCGTAGCCTTTTACCATGTGTTCTTGAAAAGAAACAGGAATTTTTTTGCGCTCAAAAAGATCTTTCTCTTGCGATTCCGAAATAAAAACATTGCCTAACGCGCAAGAAGCAATCACGCCGCTGCGATGAGCAATGTCTTGTAATTTCTCCAACTTTTTGAGTTTTTCGACGTAAAGAGTTTTGCCTCGATACATTTCGATGGGGTTGACTAAAGAATTGATTTCAGGCTTAGACAAGCCCAAAACAACTCTTTTGAGATCGAACATTTTCATTTTGGTTATACCTCGTGTTGGTTTCATTATCGCTTATTTATTTAAGCATTTCAAGATTTTATTAATCATTTTCGAATTAAAAATACCGAATTAAAAATTACCCCAATTGAAAAACTAAACGCAACTTTATAATCGAAAGTCGCATTTAGTCTTTCCTATATAATGTAATTGCCTCTTGCCATCCATATGAAAGGAGGACAAATTACATGGGTGAAAACAAAGGCAAA
>JBAYZW010000021.1:0-10919 GCA_041672305.1 Bacilli bacterium | reverse complement strand
GAATTGCATTAATCAAAAAATCTATTTCTTCTTTCGTATTAAAGATTCCCAAACTTACTCTCACAGTTCCGTGATATGGTTTAGACCCTATAAAATCATGAATCAACGGAGCACAATGATACCCAGTTCTTACGCATATATCATAGTCTTCGCTTAGAATTGTTCCAACTTCATCAGCTGAATAACCTTGTATATTAAAACTAACAATACCTCTAGACATAGTCGATTCTGGTAAATAAATCAGAACTTTATCCACTTCTGACAATTTATCTATAAGATACTTTGTTAAACTATTCTCCATTATATCAAACTTTTTTGTGGAAAGATAACTCAAACTGATGTTCAATGAGTATATACCAACAGAATTCATGCTCCCCGCCTCATATCTATAAGGAAAATCAGCAGGCATTTCTTCATTCAATGAATCTGAGCCAGTTCCACCGGCCTTGTATATAGCTAATGGCATTTGATTTATATTAATATATCCAGCAATTCCAAACATCGCGTATAGAGATTTATGACCGGCGAAAACTATAAAATCAGCATCGACTGGACTAACACTATAAATCCCAAAACTTTGCGCACAATCCAATACATTAATTGATTTATATTGATGCGATAGTTTAAAAATTTGCTCATATGGTAACTCAAACCCAGTTACATTGCTAATGTGACTAATTATTGTAGCTTTTGGATGCTTCAGTACATATAAGTCGTTGAGTTTCTCATAATCTAGTTTCCAAGTTTTTCTATCGAAAGGCATTACGACAATACTGCACCCCACATTCTTCAATGTTCTAATAACAGCATTATGCTCAAAAGGAGAAACAAAAACAGTATCACTCTTTACTAAGTTTAAACCATAAATTATATTGTTAAGTGATTCGGTGGCAGAAGATGTAAAAATAACACTTCGGCTTGAAACCTTAATGAGGGAACCAATTTTTTGTCTTGTTTCCTCTATCATTTTGAATGTATTGGTTGCTGCTTTATAACTTCCTCTTCCCGAGTTAAATGAATAATGAAGCATACCCTTATTTACTGCTTCATAAACGCATGCTGGCTTTGGGTAAGTTGTAGCTGCATTGTCTAAATATATCATATAAAATTCCTTTCTATTCAATAATATCCTTAATCAGTTTCTTTAAAACAATTGTTTTTTCTGCATTTGTAAGAGACGATCCATAATCATCCAACACATCTTGTAAATTCGAGTATAATGTTGAACTTATTCTGTTCATATTATCAAAGCTTATCTCGGCTGAAACATCTGATTTCTTGAGGCTATTGGCCATATCATCTTCTGATGCGAACTCAATAAAGCTAGAAAGTTTGTTGTAAAAAAGCGCTTCTTTCTCCAAATTCCAATCTTTCAAAGAACAATTAAGAATTGCATATGAGAGATTATCTATGGATTCATTGTCATTATATTTCATTCCTTCAAACGCTTTATATATTTTCTTAATATCTTCATCTAATACCAGCGATTGAAGCCATGGATGATTTATTTTCCAAGCACCATATTCTGTTTTGATGGTTTCATTTGAAGAGCCAAATAACTCTTTAACTTTTGATATATTCATTGAGTAAAAATAGACAATAGTTTGCTTATATTCTTTGCATATGGACTTAATCATGATTATTCTATCTTCTTCAGTTGCACCAAAGGTATTTAAATCATCAAAAAGAAGATCAAAACTATTTATATTTTGCCTTAAAAACATATTTTTAAATAAAAGGGCTTTTTTACTTAGATTGAGTAAATTGTTTTTGTCATCTGATTTAATAATTATAGGCTCAAGATTAGATACATACGATCGAACCTCTCTAACAATGTTCTCTATATCATCAGCAAACGAAGGACTTTGTTTTATGTCAAATAATTGAGCAATGGAAGCAAGGAATTTTATTCTTTGTTTATTGATTTCTTGATAACAGAAGTGATATCTAGATGGATCATTCATTAGTTTTGTTAAATTGGCAGCATTTAACACAATTTGCATTGATCCATTGTAAAGAAGAACAGTTTCTACTCTATCTTTTTTCTTAATTGATAACATAGAAATTGCCCGTGCAATGAATAGTGGAATAACTCCCTTACGTAACCCATATGGGCAAGCAATAAGATAATTTATAAGTTTAGAAGCATCTGTGTCTTTTTTACTATTAACAATCATCCTTTTTATTTTTCCAATTATATTCTGTTTTTTTTGGAGCGATTGCTCAAAGCTAGCAAAAATGGTACCCTCAGCTGATGTTTTGCCAAAATCCATTGAACCCAAGCCAAGTATTCCATCAATCACTTTGTTTCGAGCTTTTGTTGTGGCAGTAGAAATCGTGTTTTTATTAACTTGTTCGTTATTAAATACAATTGTTTGCGAAAAAGAAGCATTTAGTGAATTGTAGATATTAGTAATTAAATCCCGTTGCTTATAATCATGTTTGTTAATATTTATGCCATCAAGATGATACTCTAATAGATATGCATTCAATTCTTCCTGTAGACTTTCTTGAGATGTTTTAAGCGTTTCTAAAGCCGACTCAGAGATTCCCTTTTTATTATCCAAAAGTTCTCGAATCGCAAAATAGCTCTTTAATTTATTCAAAGCCCAATTATTAAAAGGGCTTGTATGGAGGCGAACAATAATTCTCGTCGCCCAGGTTGTATCATCTGCGAGAAGAATTTGTTGAATTTCATTGATAGTTATCCCTGAGTCATCAATTAAATCTACAATTAGTCCATCAGCTTCTATTCCGCTAAACAATGAGGACAGTTTTGATAATTGTTTAAACTTCGAGCATTCCAAATAAATAGTATAGAAATATCTAGTCATCGCAAATTCATAGTTATATTTATTTGAAATTGTGTATCTATTTTTATCAAATTTTGACAACAATACACTCAATGGTTCACTACCAACACTAGAGATTAGTGCCTTATTAATCAATTCATTTATCTCGCTATCAGCAATAATATCAAAATCAATTGAATTATCATTGATGTTCTTCGTTAACAGTTTCTCAGAAATCAATTCTTCTATAGTCCTTTCTATTTCAGATTCATCCTTGAAAAGAGCTAAAGAAATATTGCCAATAGTTGGATTGAAACGAACATCATCATTAATAATCTTCATCATTGCTATACATTTAAAAATTTTATGGTGATCTGTTTTCAAGTCTATTCTAGATAGTGCATCAACTTTAAAATAAATAGATTTATATAAATCATTATTTTTTATGATATTATCAAAATAATTAAATATATCATCAATATTTAGAAGGCCGGTTGATTCATTAGTGATAAAATATTTGAAAGTGTATAAATCGGAATCAGAAATATAAGTAAAAAGCGTCCGCTCATTTTGTGCAATTTTTTCTGATACTCGCGTCAAGGCATATAACGAAACCGGATTAAAAGGAAATCCGTTAGCAATGATATAATCTACTTGTTTATCTGATGAAATTATCCCCGATTTTTTCAAACGAGAAACAAAATTATTTATATAAATCTCTTTACTTTTTTGGGCATAACCCTCTTTTTTAACAATTGCATTACAAATCAATTGATAGTTTTCTTCTAGTGATCTATCAAATCTAATCTGGGTAAATCTTCCTGCTATTTTCTCAAAATCATCAGATAGATTTAGGTCATGCTTATATAAAGCAATATCCTTATGAGTAATGCAGCAAAAACGAATCTGTGAATCTATAGATGATGAATTACACATTTCTGCAAAATTTTGAATTTTATTAATTCTTGATGCAAAATCAATGGTTTTATTCTCCAAAAAAACGCCAAATTCATCAAATATTACGAACATGCCCTTATAGCCATGATGCGTTAATTCTTTGGCTACAGAAAGGTATATTTTAGAAATATCATTCCCGATTAACGAATTGAATTTATAGCCATGGTTGATGCATTCAAATAGACTTAGAAATTTTTTATATGCATCCTTCTTGTATAATTTCAATCCGTTTTTTAAATCCTGTAAATTAGTTTTATATCTTCTTTCACATTCGTTTAGTAAATCAAGGCCTTTGTCGTTTTCCCAGATAGCTATTTGTGCTAAACACTCTGAAAAAGTAGATTCAGGAATACTATCTTTAAGATTGTTTTTTTCTAAAGCCATTTTCAAACCCAACATAAAACTTTGATTTAAATCATCTGACTCATTATCGTTAATAACTACAGGTAGAAAGTCTATTTTTTTCTTATCCATATCCAATATTAAATGGGCCAATTCTTCATCTATCAAACTAATTTTAGTGACTAATTCTTTTAATACATCTTTGTTTTTATTTTTTGATAACAAAAATGTTATTATTAACATTAGATAGGATTTGCCCTTTCCATATGGCCCGGCTAAAAGCGTTGACTTATCTCCGTAATTGTAAATAATCGATAAAAGATATTTTTTGATAACATCACAAAGATCAGTTGTTGGAATATATTGCTTTATTTTTTCTTCATTATTTAGGTCATATTGAAGATTAACGGATGATTTAAAACTCTTATTAATTTTTAGATATTGGTCGTACATTGTTTTTCACCTCCTCATAATATGAACGGATAACTTCAATAAAAGGCTTAATTTCTTTTAAATAAACCACATTTAGTCCCCCCGTTTTATTTAATTGGAGATATCCTTCTTTTTGAAGATCATCTAGATATCTAAATAGAGATGATTTTGATAGATTCAAGACACGCAAAGGACTATTGTTCATATCAAATATATCTTCAACATTAAATGACTTTTTGTTTTCAATCTCATTGCAACAAAGAAAGAGTGACAAATAAACAATTCTATAATCTAATTTAGAATATAAAGGAATTTTTCTTGTATAAACTTTCTTTTTATCATAAGAAAACAAGTTGAGACGAGATAAAGGACAATTCATATTGTCTTCTGGATTAGGATAATCGGACGAATAATATGATTTTAAGAAAACAGAGATATCTGACTCCAGAGATGACATAGATTTTATTTCTTCAAAACCATTATCGATTAATTTGTTGCACACTTTTTCTTTCAAAAAATCTTTATCAAATTGCGAGTAATTTAAATTTAAAATGGCATTAAAAACTGGGGCATCCTTCTCATTGGTGACGAGCAATAAATGGATTATCCACCAAGAAAAGATATCATTTAAGAATGGGTCATAATCGTGCAATAATCCCCCAATATGAGAAAGATAGACTTCACCGTTTCGGAAGGTTGCCAATTTTGCTGCAGATAGCCAATATCTAAGGGATTTTACCATATTAGAACCCAATCCAAATACAAGAGTCCCGTTCTCTTTAGAAAAGCAGTCTACTTTATCTGCTGAATAATTAATACCTTTTTCAATCCAGCCTTCTCTAATAGAAAACGTTTCATGCCTTTTTAATTTTAAGGGTTTCTTATTTGTCATGTTATTTGGTTCCTTTCTTGATTTTTAAAACTTTATTAATATAGCAACCATTAGGGAAATGCTTGACACACTCTAGGCAGCCAACACACTTATCGGAATCAATGGTATAGGAAATAGAATCATTTGACACATCTCCTTTGTGAGTATTGAATACCTTTAAGGCGCCATACTTACAAACCGCCTCACAATATGTGCAGCCGATACATGTTTGGTATTTATTTATTTGATTTTTTAAATATACTTCTGTCACTCTTTTACTCGTAAATAACGGTGAATGCCCGACAACAGAAATTTTTAGTAACGATGTCCCGATTCTGCCGGACAGTCTTAAAAGTGGCATATTATCTGTTCTACTTAAAACATAGACTTCATTAAGTGCTTTTTTACCGATGTAATAATTTAATTTACCAAATGGTTTAAAAAACTTATACAAATCCTCTGTGATTGGTTTTGTTAATTCAAAGTTGTAGGTGTTTTCTTCCAAAGCACAAGGTTTATATGAAACAACAGACTTCTTACTAAACTCAAGTCCATTACCTCCCTGTCTTTTTTTCCATTCACCATCATCAATGTACTTTTGCCAATCTGGTTTACCAACCTTTTGGGCAAATTTATATAGAATCTTTTTAAATTTAAGGTATTCATCATGCATATATATAGAAGCCAAGAATTCTGACCAGGAACTATTATTTGGACAGCACCAACAGCCAACTCTAGAAAAGCCTTGTTTATAAGCATCATTAAAGTCTAATCTATTTGAAAGAATGTATAGCCACACATCAAAATCTGTCCAATCTATGATTGGATTAACCGATAATTGTTTTTGAATCTTTGAATCACTAGATGATCTATCGTATTTGCTTCTCGAGACCGACTCATTTCTTCTAATTCCCTGAAAAGTTATCAATTGCTTAGAGTCCTTGAAGGTTGCATCTATTTTTTTTGTAATCGCTCCAGTTTTAAAAACAGTACAGCACCACCGCATAACTCTTGAAGGTGGCCCTATTACTTCACATAAATTGTTAAATTCTTGGTCTTTATTTTTCGCAACTAATAGTGGAACTTTTGGATATTGATTTCTAAATCTTTTTATGTATGCCTCGGAAGTAGGATATTCTAAAGTGGTATCTCCATATATATGAATAATTGTCTTACCAGATAAAGCATTCATAACTAGATGGCTAGTCACAGTACTATCTTTCCCCCCACTAAAACTAACAAACATTTCATTTTCAGCCTTATTTTCAGATATTTTTCTTATGTATTCATAAGCCTCAAAAACAATTCGATTTAGGTGGGTTTGATTTATTTTCATAAAGTTATTTATGGTTTCTGTTTGTAAAAAATTGTTAACATACTCTTGGTTTTGATCCTTATATTTATTTATTTGATTTATTATATCGTCAGTTTTATTGTTATCTCTTAATTCCTTAAATAGTATGCTTTTTTTCTTCCCATCAATGACATAGCGATTGCTTCCTACATTCCACACAGAGCAATGTGCATAACAAAAGGGCTTCCCAAGTAAAACTTCCAAAAGAAGCCTTTCCTCTGGGAAAACAGGACGTAGATCAGTCCCAATATAATCACATTTTGAGCCACACTGAGTACAAATATCATTATATGATGGAGCTTTGCAATGGTCACACCAAAAAATCTTATTTTCTATTATTTCTGTCCTAGCGCCACAAATAGGACATATGCTTGTTTGACAAATCAAATCATTACAATGCTTGCATACATACTTAATCATAAATGCCACCCCATGTTAAAAGTTTGGATAATCAAAGCAAACATATAGTCATCTATTCCAATCTTTTTTTATTGTATCACATAATGAGTTTGTTTTGGCACAAAAAAGATAGACTATATCGATTAAGTATGCAGAAGTAATACAATAATGGTTTCTTCAATAATATTGAGTAGATGATTCACACTCCAGTAATAAATTGATTATTATTAAAGAAGGTTTATACCTTCTTTTTTAGTTTGTTGTAACTCTTCAGTTGACCAAGAAGAAGCTTGGACTTCACCAATATGTTTCTTATTAAGTAGTACTAAACATAATCTTGATTGACCAATGCCACCACCAATAGATAAAGGTAGTTGATCATCCATTAAGGCTTTATGAAATGGTAAGTTTAATCTATCTAAGTTATTACTGAGTTTGAGTTGATTGACTAGACTTTCTTTATTAACTCTTATTCCCATGGAAGAGATTTCAATGGCTTCTTTCAGTAAAGGATAATAAACAAGTAAGTCACCATTGAGATTCCAATCGTCATAGTCTGGTGCTCTTAAGTCATGGGGTTGACCATCTGATAACTTGTTTCCAATTCCAATAATAAAGATTGTCCCATGTAGTTTAGCAAAAGCTGTTTCTCTTGCTTTAGGTGATAACTTTGGATACAACTTTAATAAGTCTTCACTAGTAATAAAGGTTACTTTGCCACTAAAGATTGGCTTTAGTTTTGGAAATGACATTAAAGTCTTCTTTTGAGTCTTGAGGATGGCTCGATTGATTTTATTAACAGTTTGTTTTAAATACTTAATACTTCTTTCCTCATTATTGATGTGTTTTTCCCAATCCCATTGGTCAACATATAAAGAATGAATATTATCTAAGGTTTCATCTTTTCTAATGGCATTCATATCACAATATAAACCTTGATTAACTGGAATTTGATACTTATCTAAAGCATATCTTTTCCACTTAGCTAAAGAATGGACTATTTCTAGTTCTTCTTTAAAGTCTTTAGGAATGAAACCAACTGGGGTCTCTACTCCATTAAGATTATCATTTAAACCACTATTTTTATTCACAAACAAAGGAGAACTGACTCTAACTAAGTCTAGTTCTTTTGCTAAATATCTTTCAAAATTATCTTTGATAACTTTAATACCCTTCTCAGTCTCAATTAGATTTAACATACATAGTCCTCACTTTAACAATAATGTGATTATAACATCTTCACTCATAAAGTAAAGAAAGGACAAAAGAATAATCATAATTTCATTCACTTTTGAGATGAGATAAAAGTATAATATGATTAGTAAGAATACTAAGGAGGTAATAATTATATGGACTTTATGTGGTACACAGCCGATAATTCGTTTCGTGAATTTGAAAAGGGTAAAACTTATTTAATTCAAGAAAAACAAAAATTCTATTGTTACGCCAAAGCCGGGTTCTGTAAACCATTTCATTATTCTAAAGAAGACATAACCTTCTCTTTAATACCAATTCGGCATGTTACCAAAACTGAAGTAATCAAATATCTACAAGGAGAAATTTCAACCGAAGAGATAACTGGTCACACCCTACCTAATAATGGTTTTGTCTGTGATGAAAAATATGAACTTACTCTTAAAGACTTAATAATCGCTGCAAATAACTGTCTAGCAAAGAATAAGTCAGATACGATTGAAGATGTCTCTGCTTTAGCTGGTTTTAAAGGCGAATGTATAACTCGTTTTGGTAAGAATGAAGATTTACTGCCAATTTTAAGTGATGCCAACTTCGAGAAGGAAGAATATCAAGTTTATATTTACTATTATACTTTTGAAGGTTATTTGGCTCAAACTAACGATAAAAATGAATTTATTAAAATCTTTAATGAACTCAAAGCTGCTAAAGCACGTTTTGACTCTGGAAACAAAAAACCTCCTCTTCCGCTTCAAAGAAATGCTTTCATTAACATTCTAGCCGGATCCCATGATTCTAATAATATTAAAAAAGAAAATGTCCCAGCAATAAATAAAATGTTGGATCTTGAAATAGCAAACAATAATTATGATGCCATATTAGTAAGAGCCTATTGGGATTATGAAGGAACCCCATGGAGTATCCCAAATTATGTAGAAGCAGAAAAATTACTCTGGCAGTTAACCCAAAAACCAGATGCTTATGCTTATAATACCCTAGGCTACCTTTATTGTTACCATAATCCTAGTGGACAACCAAACTATGATAAAGCTTTCCAATGTTTCCTACTAGCTGCACTTGATAATGTTGATGAAGCAAATTATAAAGTCGCAGACTTATTGATGAATGGACAAGGTGTAACAACGAACAAAAAGTATGCTAAAGCCATCTTCGATACCCTTTATCCTCAATATAAAAAAAGGTGGTTGCAAGCTGATTACCTATGTAAATTTGCAGATATTGCTATTAGAAAAGGCAGATGCGCATTAGAAGGCATTGATGGATTTGTTGATGAGGACCTAGCCAAAGCCTACTTCTTAGAAGCTAAATATGCAATCAGACAAAGGGAGTTGCATGGTAATGGTTATATTGGAGATGCTTCAGTGACCAAATCAATTATGAACTCACTCAAAAAATGCCCAAGTGATGAAGTGTTTGAGGGGCAAAATGCCTATTTAATAGCTGATCAGTTGGATGTTGATTTTACTCTTAATCAGTTCTTTATTGGCAATGAGTTCTGTAACATACATGAAGTTGATGGCAATCAACATGAGATTGTGGTGTACGAAATTAGACCAGAAAAAATAGATAAATCTTTGACTTTGACTACATATATTCATTCTGGTTTTTCAGAAGAGAGAATCAATTCTTTCTTTACCATTGAATATGAAAAGGGCCAAAAGATATCAATACTTGGAAAGCAAAAGGTTGATAGATTTAGCTACTCTCCTGCCATTCAAGAGTCAGGTCCACTTTCTCATAACATTTTAAGTGCATATTATCAGAATAAATGTCTATTTACAGTATCCATTAAAAAGCTGATTATCCTCTTTAACAAGCCATATAAAACACCCGATTGTTAGTTAAGCAGAAAACAACGCTAAATATACAAAACCGCACCCAGTTGTTACTAGGTGCGTTTTTATTACCAACCTTCTTTAACAAAGGTGATAGAAGTTGATGATGAATCAGTAGCGGAGAAGGATAAGGAACTTGATGATGTCCCAACAAAAGCCTTTTCACCTTCCACTGATTGTGAAGTTAGTTTGACTGTGGCTTTACCACCATTACTGCCTTTACTACCCCATTGGTCAGTCTCTTCACAAATGAAGAAATAATCACTGGAACTGGCTGAATTAAAGGTATTACCATCTAAAATAATCGAAGCAGTGATATTGGTAACAAAGAACATAGGAACTCCCTCTGTTGTGACTGTAAATGTTGATCCTGTGGCACTGAAGTAATCAGTTCCGGAAGAAGCATCACCCGAGAAACTTTGATAAATAAAGATTCCGGCTTTATCAATAACATGGGATGTTGAATCACTTTCACTCGTACCCGTTCTATTACCAGTCCCAGTTGCTGAGAAAGTAGAATTATTAATACTAGCACTAGACCCACCTTCAACTACGACCATTTGAGCGCCATTAGCAACGCCAGTTGAGGTATTAACTGCAATGGACCCAGTGGAATAAACAAGCGGAGAACCAGCACCATTAGTTTCTAGTTTCATATTAGAAGCCACAATGGTTCCGCCACCTCGATCGGTAGCAAGTGAAGCACAAGATGCTCCATTGGT
>JBAYZW010000020.1:0-11083 GCA_041672305.1 Bacilli bacterium | reverse complement strand
ACAAGGTCTATTTTGCGGGGTTGTGATTGATGTTGATATTACGACGGGACTAGCAAAATCAATATTTCCTATTTACTATATAGAAGAAAAAGTATGAAAACAAAAATCATTAATTTACCAGATCTAAAACGAGCTTCCATTCGTAAGAAAGAAGCGACTGTTTTTGATGTCTTAAAAAGTGAACATTTCTCTCCATTAAGTGAAATTGTTAAGGGTTTCCATTATTTTATAAGAACTTATGGTTGCCAAGCCAATGTTCGCGATGAAGAGACAATGCGTGGGATGCTAGAAGATATTGGCTACCAAGCTACTGATGATGTCACAAAAGCTGATTTGATTATCATCAATACTTGCGCAGTGAGAGAAAACGCGGAAGATAAAGTTTATGGCGAAATTGGCAATGTTAAATATTTAAAACGACAAAATAGAAATCTCATTATTGCTCTATGTGGATGCATGGTTGAACAACCTAAAATTCTTGAGAGAGTGATGAAAACATATCCAGAAGTCAATCTCATTTTTGGTACGCATGAAATTCCTTTTCTCTATGATTTACTTTTTGAAACAATAACTAGTCAAGAGAGAATTGTTGATGTTGAAAGTAAACCTGGTGAAGTTGTTGAAGAACTCCCAGTCTGTCGAAACAATCGTTTTAAAGCTTTTGTTAACATCATTTATGGGTGTAATAAATTTTGCACATATTGTATTGTTCCTTATACACGTGGTAAAGAAAGAAGCCGTCAATTTGATGAAATCATCAAAGAATGTCAATCTCTTGTCGACCAGGGTTATCAAGAAATTACTTTGCTCGGTCAAAATGTTAATGCCTATGGCAAAGACTTCGAAAATGGCAAAGATTTTGCTGATTTATTGGAGGCGGTTGCTAAATTAGGCATTCCACGCTTAAGATTTACCACTTCTCATCCGTGGGATTTTTCCTCCAAAATGATCGACATTATTGCTAAATACCCTAATATCATGAAATCAATTCATCTTCCTGTTCAATCTGGGAGTGACGAAATTTTACGTCAGATGGGACGACGTTATAATCGAGCTCATTATTTGAATCTAGTGAGTGAAATGCGAAAGAAAATCCCCGGTCTCTTTTTGTCGACCGATATTATTGTGGGATTTCCAAATGAAACAGAAGAACAATTTAAGGAAACTCTCTCATTGGTGGATATTGTTAAATATGAATCAGCCTTTACTTTTATTTATTCGCCCCGCAAAGGTACGCCAGCTGCTAAAATGATTGATAATGTCACGAAAGAAACCAAGACTAAACGTTTCTTAGAATTAGTTAAACATCTTGAAAAACATATTGAAGATTCATCAAATAAGATGGTGGGAAATATCTATGATGTTCTCGTTGATGGAGTGAGCAAAACTGATGCAAAAATGCTCTCTGGTTATACCGAGACTAATAAGTTAGTTCATTTTAAAGGTGATGAAACCATGATTGGTAAAATTATTAAAGTGCGCATAAATGAATCGCATGCTTATTCTTTACTAGGAGAAGTGGTCAATGGATGAAATTATAAAGCTGACAAATGAGCTGCGTCAATCATTGATGAATCTCCCTGAAATCAAAGAATTTCTAAAACTAAAAGAGCTTTATGAAAGCAATCAAGATTTAGCCGAGATGCGCCTTAATATTGCTCGCTTAACAAAAGATGGCAAAGATGTTGAAAAGAAAAACCTTCTAGACATTTATAATTCTCATCCTCTTGTCGTAAATTATAATGCCACAAAAGAGGAAGTTTATCGTATCTTAGAGACAATTAAAAATATCATTGACGAATAATAATATTCGTCTTTTCTTTGTGTTATATTATATTTATGATTTATGTTATTTGCGGACCAACAGGAAGTGGCAAAACTCAGGCTTCTTTGCAACTAGCAACTTTTTTACACGCCCCCATCATTAACGCTGACGCTTTTCAAATCTATCGTGATATGAATATTGGAACTGCCAAAATATCTTCACAAAATCCTGCATATTCAAATCATTATTTATTAGATATCATCTCTCCTGATCAATCTTTTTCTGTTAAAGAATATCAACAATTATTTCGTCAGACAATTGATTCTTTAACAAAGAAATATCCCGATATTATCGTCGTGGGAGGAACGGGTTTATATATTCGCGCTTCTCTCTACGATTACATGTTTGAAGAGCGCGAACCAGATGATACAAGCGATCTAGACAATTTATCAAATCAAGAGTTGTGGGATTTATTAAAGTCTCTCGATGAAAAATCTTTATTGAGTCTCCATCCTAACAATCGCAAAAGAGTCATTCGCGCCATTTCTATTGCTCGCACTCATCTTCAAAATAAAAGTGAGAATATTCAAAGACAAGAACACAAAATTATTTATCCCAATGTAAGTATTTATTTCATCAATCCTCCGCGAGAAAAACTTTATGATAATATCAATAAACGGGTTGATGAAATGTTTAATCTTGGACTTGTTAAAGAAGTGAATGATTTATTAATAAAGTATCATCTTTCTCTCACTGCTTCTCAAGCGATTGGCTATAAAGAAGTCATTGATTATCTATCTCATAAAATGTCTTTAAATGAATGCCAAGAACTCATCAAGCAAAGAACGCGAAATTACGCTAAACGACAGGTGACTTTTTTTAAACATCAATTTAATAGTCAGGAATTTATTTCGGGAGATGAACTAGTAAAGGTAATTATGGAAGATGGAAAATGAACAATATCAAAGAACAATTGGTTTAATTGGTGAGGATAATTTTCACACTATTCAAAACAAGAGAATTGCTATCATCGGATTAGGTGGAGTGGGTGGTACTGTTCTCGAGACTCTCGCAAGGAGTGGTTTCCAGCATTTTCTTCTTGTCGATGATGATGTTGTCAATTCATCAAATATGAATCGTCAGATAATCTATACCGCAAATCAGCAGGGCAAAGACAAAGTTAGTATTGCCAAAGATCGTGTTTTATCAATTAATAGAGAAGCTGATGTTTCAATCATTAATTTGCGAATTTCAAGCGAGAACTGCGATATTTTTGATGAATTTGAAATTGATTTTATCGTTGACGCCATCGATGATGTGCCCGCCAAGGTTGCTTTATCAAAATATGCACTCAGCAAAGATATTCCTCTTATTGTTTCCTTAGGAATGGCAAATCGTCTCGATCCTTCCAAGGTTATTATTACGCGCTTAGACAAAACAACAATGGACCCATTGGCTAAAAAATTTCGCTATGAATTGCGAAAGGCTGGATTTGAAACAAACAAGATAATGGCGGCGATGTCGAAAGAGACGCCGACTAAAGATGGCGCTCATCTTAACTCTATGATGATGGTTCCCTCAGCAGCAGGATTAAATATTGCCTACTATGTCCTCTCTTATTTTCTTAAGTAAAATTCGGATTTATTAAAATTATGAGCCTCCTTTTATGTAGGAGGTTTTTTGTGTCATTTCTCGAACTGCATAATCTTAATAAAACATATTCTATTCATCAACAGGAAAAGCATCATGTTTTAGTCAATTTTTCTCTTAATTTACCATCATCTGGTTTAGTGGCTATTAATGGCAAGTCGGGAAGTGGAAAATCCACTCTTTTAAATATGGTGGGTTTATTGGATCATCCCGATTCAGGAAATATCTATTTAAACAATCAAGACATCACTCGTTTAAAATATTCACGAAAACGGCAATATCGCAATAAGGATATTGGCATTATCTTTCAGCATTATTATCTCTTAGAAAAAGAAACGGTTCTTTTTAACATTATGCTACCAATGCTCATCGCAGGAGAAAAAAGCAAAAACGCCAAGGAAGACGCTCTCTTGTTATTAGAAGGTATTGATTTTCCTATCGATTTATATCAACGAAAATGCTGCAATCTAAGTGGCGGAGAAAAACAAAGAGTGGCTATTTTGCGTTCGTTGATTAACAATCCCAAAATAATTCTAGCTGATGAACCGACAGGAGCTCTTGACAGTAAAAATTCTCATCTCGTTATGAGAATGCTAAAAAACGCGAGTCAAACTAAATTGGTTTTATTCGTTTCACATAATAGCGAATTAGTTCATCAATATGCTGATCGAATTATCGCTATCAAGGATGGCAAATTGATTGATAATAAAATTATTGTTGAGAAAAACAATGGCATACCTTTCGTGAAAGAGAAGATGAAAAAAACAAATGATATATGGATAAATAAAATAACAAAAACAAATTTTTTACGCCGCCGTAAAAGAAACATTGTCGCCATATCATCTTTAATTATTGGTCTGTCCTCTAGTATGATTATTGTCGGTTTCTCCTATGGAGCAACCACTTCAATCAATCGTGAAACGATGAAACACCTTGATTATGGATCTTTGACTATCTCAAAAGAAATAAAAAAAGATATTGAAGGATCACCTCTTTCTTTAGTTCAAACACTTCGACCATCAAAAGATGAAATGAGTGTTATTTCCCCTCTACTAACAAATTATTATATTGAGCAAAATTATGATGCTTTATTAGCGAATATGACATTTTCCATAAATGGGGAAATGTTTGATAATTTTTCCTATGTGCCGATTTATTCTTTCACTGAGAATTGTTTTGACAAATCATTAATTATTTCTGGTCATCTGCCGAATGACGATAATATTTTGGATGTAATCGTAAATAAAAAAGCTTGGGATTTGTTAGAAAAGAAAAAGACGTCGCAAATTAATATTTCCTCAACTTTTGATTATCATTATTATGTCGATGATGAAATACAACCAAGTATTTCTGATCACTTTGTGCATGAGAAAAGTATTTCGGTGTTAGGAGTCTGTCAAGAATTGGATTTTTTAGCGACCCCTAAAATTTATTATTCGTATCAAGGTCTATATAACTATTTATCACTTTTGGATCTTCCAAATTTATCAAAATATATGGATAGAGAAATAACATGGTCCGATGTAGTTATGACAAGTAGTGACACTGAGAGTTTGTCTTCATATTCTTATCGTCTCTTCTTAAAAGATATAAACCATTCCAATAAAATAAAAAACGATATCGATTCATTTGACGAGCCATTAAAAATAACTTGTCCATCCATTATTATTGCTGATGCTTTACTAAATCTCATTCAAGCTGCGACAACTGGAATGGAAATTTTTCTCATTCTAGTCTTAATTGGAACCGCTTTAATTTTAGGAATCATCACTTTTGCCTCCTTTTCAGAAGATAAGAAACAAAGCGCTGTTTTGTCGTGTTTAGGTGCTTCAAGAGAAGATCTTATCAATATCTTTCTGAGTGAGAGCACTGTAGTGGGGTTAATCAGTTTATCGGTAGCCTTTATTTTATCTCCATTTTTGGCCACAATTATTAATTCCATTTTAAAAAAATGGTCTTCCTTTGAAAATATGATTGTTCTTCCTTTCCGAACATATCATCATATCCCGTTGTTGTTTCCTCTTCTTTTCATTATTGGTACTTTTTTAATTTGCTTTATTTCGACCATCTTACCAATTCTAATGACTAAGAAAATAGCTCTTAAAAAGGAATTATCGGACGAATGATTAATATTAAAAAATTGACCAAATTTTATTGCAACAACCCCGTCATTAAAGATGTTAATCTGCAATTACCACGATATGGTTTGATTGCAATAGTTGGTCCATCTGGCTGTGGGAAGACGACATTGCTAAATTGTCTATCTGGATTAATTGATTATGACGGCGAAATATATATCGATAGTCAGCGTTTAAAGGTGATGAAAGCAAATTATAAGGATGAATATCGTTTGAAAAACATTGGCTTTGTTTATCAAGATTTTAAACTCTATGAAAATGAAACAGTGGGGCGAAATATTCTTCTCCCGTTGGAAATAATCAGCAATGAAAAAAAATATCGAAAAAAAAGAAAATGCCAAGACTTAATGAATATTGTTGGTCTTAAGATGCCAAGTTCACAACTGGCAAAAAAATTGAGTGGTGGAGAAAAGCAAAGAGTGGCTATTGCGCGCGCCCTCATCAATGAACCGAAAATAGTATTGGCTGATGAACCAACTGGTAGTTTGGACAGTAAAACCGCTGAGGAAATCATGTCTATCCTTGAGAGAATTTCTTTAAAATCATTGGTTATTATCGTCTCTCATGATCAGGCATTAATGAATAGATATGCTGATCAAATAGTGGAGATGAAGGATGGACAGATTTGTCAAATACATCATCAAAACAAGCACCAGCACGGTCAATATTTACCAATTTGTAAAAATCGAAGCACGAATAAAAAACCGACCATACCTTTTTCATTTCTTGTCAATCACTCTTTATCGGTAATAAAACAGAGACCATGGCGCAATATTATTACTGAGATTGTCACATCGTTTGGTTTGATTGGAATTGGAATTTCTTTTTGCCTATCCAATTCAATTTCCGCCAATATAAAGTCATCATACTCTTCTTTAATGGGCGAGGAAAAAATTATGGTTTCTTTGAAAGATACATCGCCATCATTATATGGAAGATACGCTGGTAATTATTATGAAGCTTCGACAATTGCCAAAGAATTTTCTCCATATATTAATGATATTGGAGTAACCTACTATAATAGTTTTGAAAGTATGTTCAATGATCATAATGAGTTAGTGATGGCTGATAGCACATATCATTATCAAATTGATGAAATCAGTGCGCGAAGCATAAATGAATTTCAATGGCTTGATCTCAATCACGATGATGTCTATCCTCAGGAAATTAAAAATTTAGCGGATGATGAAGTTGTCTTTGGCTTAACAATAAAGATGGTTGAAGATATTTGCTATGCCTTAAAAATTAAGAGAACTGTTTTATCTTTATCCAATTATTTATCGTTAAAAACAATCCCGTTTTACTTTGATTTTGCTAATTATGAATGGCAATATGCGGATCAACAATTGGTTACAATGAAAGGATTCGTTTTAAGGAATCAGTCAGCTATTTACCATAGTAATCATTTATGGAATGAATATATGTTTGAAACCATGATGCATCTTCCAATTACTGATTCGTTGGATGATATGGATATGCCACCTTGGACAATGAGGAAAATTTACTATTTTCAAACATTTGGAAATACTGATGAATTTATTCGCAACGCTTATTATTCACCTACTTTAGATTCATATCTTCTAGAGATTGGCAATTTATCTTACTATCCATGGCTATATAAAGATGTCCCTATTTCACAACGGAATCGAGTTCTCTTTTTTGCTAAAACAATAAAATCATTCCCTTTAAGATACGCTTCTTTTTTTCTTGATGCATGTTCAAATATCGATAATACAATTTATGCCTCGTCTGGTTCGTATGTTGCTTTTCCTGCTTCGTTGATGATTGGTTTCGCTCGCCCTCTTTATTTCTCTTTCAATCAAGCGTCATTAAATACCGCCATTGATACCATTTCAATGTTTGATGCATCAATGAGCGAATCAATTGAACTCTCTCATGATGTTTTGTCTGGATACTTTGCGCAGAATATCAATAATGGTGTTTCCTTCAAGCCTTTTAAAGGAGAAATTCTAAAGGGGCAAAAGCCCAATAGCGTCAATGAAATTGCCATCTCAAGCGGAATGGCCATGCATCTTTTTGGTAGTTTAAGTGTTTTGAATAAAAATTTGTACCTCGCTTTTACTACTCATGAAAGAGTTAATAGTGAAGGAAAGACTATTCGAGATTTTTCCTATCAGGTAATCAAGGTTGTCTGTGTTATTGATTCGCCAAAAAATACTATTTATCACGATTCTGATTGGACATTATCTTTTTTTCAATCACGGCTTGGAGTGAGCGCATTTGATCTTGGAGTAACAACAATATCATTTGATGTTATAAAAAGAACGAAAAGTCAGGAGACTATTAGCAAATTATCTAAGGCTTTTCCTGATTACACTATTATTAATCCGATGTCAGATATCAATGAAAGCATTGATGAAATGTGTTCCTATTTACAAATCATCATTGTTTTATTTTCAGCAATTGCTTTTTTAATTTCGATATTATTATTGACCATTTGCAATCATCTCTACATTTTTGAAAATCAAAAAGATATTGGATTAGCTCGTTGCCTTGGCGTAAATAAAAAAGAGGCAAAAAAGTTTCTTTATATAAATAATGGCATAACTTGCTTTATCTGTTTTGTGATATCAAGTTTAGAATTATTAATTATTAATGAATTTATCTCTTTGGAAATTGCTCATTTTTTAGGTTCCTCTTGGCTTTTTTCTTTTAATCCTATTTCGCTTTTATGGATGTTTGTATTAGCAGTTTTGATTTCTTTTGTTTCCACACTCTTTATTGGAAAAAGTATTTCCTCATTATCCCCTCTTGCTGCTATCGAAAGGTAAACTTGACTTTGTTTTTTCTTATTGCGCGTATATAATATACACGCTAAATGTAGGTATTATCTTTATATGGGTTTAAAAGCAGGCATTGTGGGATTACCAAACGTTGGAAAATCAACGCTTTTCAACGCTATTACTAATTCTCATGTAGAAGCGGCAAACTATCCTTTTGCTACTATCAATCCCAATACAGGTGTTGTGGCTGTCCCCGATGAGAGACTTGATTTTCTTACTAATCTATTTAAGCCTTTAAGAAAAATACCTGCGATGATGGAATTTTATGATATTGCAGGTTTAGTTCGCGGAGCCTCGAAAGGGGAAGGACTTGGCAATCAATTTTTAGCTCACATTCGTGAATGTGATGCCATTGTTGAAGTTGTTCGCTGCTTTGAAAACCCTGATATTGTTCATGTTGAAGGTAGTGTTGATCCCATACGTGACATTGATGTTATCAATCTTGAACTTGTCATGGCTGATTACGATACGGTTATTAAGAGAATTGAGAAAATTGAAAATAAAGCTCGCATTATGAAAGACAAGGATTCCATTTTTGAAATGAATATTTTGTCTTTATTAAAAGAAACTTTAGAAAAAGGACGACCTGCTCGTATGGTAAATTTTTCCGAAGAGCAAGAAGTCTTTTGCAAAAATAATTACCATCTTTTAACAAAGAAACCCATTCTTTATGTTGCCAACGTCAGTGAAACTGATTTGGGCAATCTTGATAACTCAAAATATTATCAAGAAGTTGTCAAACACGCTCATCAAGAAGGGAACGAAGTCATTCCTGTTTCTTGCGAAATTGAAAGTGAACTAGCCAGTCTTCCAAAAGAAGAGCAATTAACTTTTCTTGAAGAACTCAATGTTCAAGAATCGGGACTTTCTCGAGTTATTAAAGCTACTTATAAACTATTAAATCTTTCTACCTTTTTTACCGTTGGAAGTGATGAATGTCGGGCTTGGACTTTTAAAAACGGTATGTCGGCTCCTGAATGTGCTGGAATAATCCACACCGATTTTCAAAAAGGATTTATCTGTGCCGAAGTATATCGCTATGAAGATATTTACACTCTTGGAAGTGAAAGCGCTGTTAAAGACGCGGGCAAATTAAAGACCCAAGGGAAGAGCTACTATCCACAAGACGGGGATATCATGTTTTTTAAATTCAATGTGTCAGGAAAAAAATAAGATGAGAATAGGTTTTGCTAGTGATATTCATCAATTAATTGACAAGCGTCCATTGGTTTTAGCGGGTGTTATTGTTCCTGCTCCCTATGGTGAGCTTGCTCATTCCGATGGAGATGTTATTTATCACGCTATTGCGGATTCAATTTTAGGAGCACTTGCGCTTGGCGACATCGGGGATTATTTTCCGGATAATGATCAAACAACAGAAGGCATGAATAGCGCTCTTATTATTGATCGAATTTATGAATTAATGGATAAAAAGCAATATAAAATTGGCAACATTGATATCACAATTCATCTAGAAGAACCTAAGATTAGCGCTTATAAATTTACAATGCGACTCAATATTGCCCATCTTTTAAAAACTGATATTGGCAATGTTTCAATTAAAGCGGAAACAAATGAAAAGCTTGATGCAATTGGACAAAAAAAGGCTGTTAAAGCAGAATCAATTGTTCTTTTGCTCGAAAAATAATCTTGCCTTATACAAATGTATAAGTATAATTAAGTGTTTAGAATATGAATATTGAACAGAATTTAAAACTCAAATTACAGAAAGCTTTCTTAAAACTAGGGAAGGACATTAATCTTAGCGATATTGTCATTGAACATAGTCGCGATGTTTCTCATGGTGATTATGCCACCAATATCGCCATGAAAAATTGCCGTCTTTTCCGTAAATCGCCTCGTGATGTCGCTCATGATATTATTCAAAATATTGATATGGATGGTATTGAAAAAATTGAAATTGCTGGACCAGGATTTATTAATTTCTTCATCAAGAGCGACTCGCTTCAAGCTGTTGTTAAGAAAATTATTGAAGAAGGCGATGATTTTGGCAAAGGCGAAAAGAAAGATTTTAAAATAAATGTTGAATTTGTCAGTGCTAATCCAACTGGAGATTTGCATGTTGGTCACGCTCGTGGTGCCGCCATTGGCGATTCGATTTGCCGGATACTTTCCTTTGCGGGATATGATGTTACTCGTGAATACTATATTAATGACGCTGGTAGTCAAATTCTTCATCTTGCGGAATCAATTGAAGCCCGTTATAAAGAGCAACTCGGTTTGCCATTTGAAATGCCTGAAGATGGTTATTATGGCGAAGATGTTAAGACTATCGCGACAACTATTTTAAGTGAAGACGGAAAAGATGTCTTAAAGATGAGGGAACCCATTTCTTTCTTTAGAGAAAGAGGTACTTTCCTTGAACTCGAAAAAATTAAAAAAGATTTGAAAGATTTCGGTGTTGCTTTTGATGTTTTTTCAAGTGAATTAAAAATCAGAAGTAATAAGGCTGTCGAAAAAGAAATTGCCTTTTTAAAGCCGCATATTTACCAAGATGGTAAGGCTTTAGTATTAAGGACAAGTGATTATCTCGATGATAAGGATCGAGTTATTCAAAAGAGCAATGGCGATTATACTTATTTCATTCCTGATGTTGTTTACCATGTTAATAAAAAATCGCGTGGTTTTGATTTATTGATTGATGTTTTAGGAGCTGATCATCATGGTTATATCAATCGAATGAAAAGCGCTTTAATGATGCATGG
>JBAYZW010000019.1:0-11096 GCA_041672305.1 Bacilli bacterium | reverse complement strand
GATAGAAGTAATCGTCACTGAACTGACGGTGACATCAAAAGATGTCGTCTTGCCTGAACCGGTATGAGTCACGGTGATCGTTTGAGTTCCCGCTGTGGATAACACAGTAGGAGAATAAGTACATCCCGATGTCACATCCTCACTAGATGAGTCACTATATGTCGCGGTAATAACTAAGCCAGTCGTATCTAAAGCATCGCTGAGATCATAAGAAGTGATTTCTGGCATCGTTGTCACTGAAATATAATTAACAACTTTTTGGGTGTATTCAATTAAAGTAATTTGTGAACCAATTCCTTGGGCGGTTGTCGAAGTATAGCAGCGCCAATCGGGATTAGTGGGATAGACAGTTAAATATCGGCTATTCGAAATATCCATTAAATAAATGGTATTAGATGACTCGTCAGCATAAGTGGCCTCATAAGCAACTGAACCCGAAGAGGCTGAAACAACACCATTATTAGTCGTTTTGTTATGAAGAGCGAAAGTAGTCGATCCATCACTGCCAGAAATAATCCACTGATCATCTGTTTCGTTTGTCGTAAAAGTCCAAGCATCGCTAGCTGAATAATTGCTCAGTGATGTATATAACTCTGAGTAGGTCCCCGATCCACCTGCGGAAAAAGCTCCCGCCTTTAATATATATGTATTCCCATCACTTCCTGTGGCGGTAAGAAGATATTGCTTGCCTGAGACAATGCCACCAATTGTTGAAACGGTTGTAACAGAAATACCATTAACAGTTTGAGAAGCTGTTTTGCCATCATAAGTAGCAACTAATGATATCGATGTGATAGAAACGCTCGTCGCTGTTGAGGGATCAGCTGTCCACATGACATCACTTGTCACATCTTCAGTAGAGGCATCACTATAAGTGGCCGTCACAGTTAATCCACTATAATTCCACGAATTTCCGACATTATATGATTTAGTCGACATATCACCACTGATGGCGATGCTCGATAAAGTAATAATTGAGATGTCGACAGTGGTCGTTTTAGTCACATCACTTTCTACATAAGTTATGGTAATGGTTGTATCACTAAGGCTAAGAGGCCCATCAGGTGAATAAACATATTCTGAAATAGCATGTGAAGAAGAATCGTCATAGTAGGCAGTGATGACCATTCCTGATGGATCAAATGATTCTCCGATTTTATAAACTGTTTTACTCGGTTGAGAGGTCGCGGCAATTGAGCTGAGAGCAGCGGTGCTTTCGTTTGTATAAACAGAGATAGAAGAAATATAACCACGGCTCTTTTTGGCATTGGCGCTATCAAAAGAAATTGATGTCAATGTAGAACCATCAAGAGTAAAAGTATAATCAGCAAAAGTTGTCGTTAGTGTTTGATGCTCTTTGTCATCGTTTAAATAAAATGAGGTGCTATCAGTTCCATAACTCTTCGCATTAATGACGAGTTTTGTAGCGGCAACTTGTCCAGCTGGGGCAAGAGCTAAACTAAAATAACCCTTCTTTTCGCTTGATCCAAATTTCATACCGCCATTTGAACCACCCATATAGCAACGATCTGTTTCTGTTACACTGCTGATATATTCACTGCCACTAGAGAAAGCATTAGTTAAAAAATTAGAAGTAGTATAGGCGGTCGTGCTATCGTTCCCAGAGGCGTTATACGCAAAAGAAATCGTATAAGCAATTGATTCAGCCGCTGCAGCTTCTTGATAAGCGTTTTGGTTAGTGCTAACAAGGCCGATACCGACTCCCAATGTCAAGACAGCAACACTGATCATCGCAATGATATTAAAATTGGTTTTTTTCAAGACAATTCTCCCTCAGAAATAAAATAAAGTTTGATTGAAATGCGAAATTAAACATATCAATACTGGGCTTATATTATTAAATATACATTTTTATGACAACAACCAATTTGATGGTTAAGTCAAACAAAACTTGATTTTTCGTGATTTAATCGCAATTTTTCTTCATTAAAAAAACTAGTGACAATTATATGTTTATGTAACATTCATCAAAAATATAACTTTTTAGGTTAAGAAAATATAAAAAAACCAGGTTGGTGAATGCCTAGTTAATTTATCGATTGAGGAAGTTAGTTTTTAACTAATGTAATAGTAGCTGTGGCGGAAGCTCCACTTCCAGAAATTGAAACGCTAAAGTTCCAACCGAGAGCAGTGCCACAATTGAGGTTAGTTCCATTTACAAATTGACTACCGAATGTCGATGTTGAGAAGGAAGAACCGCTTGTAGAAGTACTATTGAAAAAATATGCCAATGTTTATATTAGTATTTTTGTTTAAACACCAAATGATGAATTTGTTGTTCGCCAATTAGTGAAATTGGTTTGACTAGAAGTATAGACAACTGAACGACCGCAATTGCTTGAAACTGAGAAGAACATACACAGTCCATATGAATTACCAGCTCCGGCTCCACAACTGCTATACGATACTACATTATTAAAGGCTGATTGAGCCGCGGAAATATAAGTTGATAATGAACCAATGTTAAAAGTCGAACTCGCAGATAATTTAGCCAAGAAGTCTTTTGCATCAAAGGTGCAGAAATAAGTGTAATCAGTATCAGCATAATATTTACAGGTCTTTACCAAATTTTGAAAGGCTGTTTTATTACTAGAATTTAAAACGCTGCTATTCAGATAACCCGCCATATTTTCCCAAGCGGTTTTATAAACTCCCATTTGACTAAGATCAAGCCAAGATAGAGTTTGATCATTACTGCTTGAATAGACGCCACCATTATCAGCGATAAAAGTATCAACAACAGAATTAAGCACAGTCGCAGTAGTAACAGTTGATGGGTTATTATAAATGGCATTCAGCCAGCCGCCATCATAATCCCAACCATATCCAGCTTCTGACTCTTCAGAGGCTACCATATAATTAAAATATGAACTATTAAATTCGGCGACATCTTGCACTTGCATCAAACAAGCATCATATCCAATTACTTCGAGTTTTTCGGTGCGACCAAGAGAATTGAAAGCTCCATTAAGAGCAGTATTAACTTCACTATTCATTAAACTATCATCGCTATAATTTTCATCATAACAGCAGCCACCCATTGCTCCACCATGGTTCCACATGACAACCATTGTTCGCTCAGCGGGATATTCAGTTAAACCCCATTCTAAGAAACTTTGGAAAGTGGAAGCTGAACCCATATCAGCTTTAGCGATTTGTTCATCTAAGACAAATTCGTTATTAGAAAGATGGAATCTATTTAAATTGTTTTTATTGATAACAGAACTATATGTTGAAGACCAACTTTGCGCACCACCAGCCTCAACAATGACATTAACATTATCCGGTTGACCAGTGACATTTATCATTTCTGTCAGATCACCTGTTGCAAAATGATAGGAGCCACTTTCAAGGTCAGCACCACACATATAAACCATAACAGTCCAAGCGTCGAGAGCTTGAGCGCTAACGGTGACGGAACAAGTAGCCGTATAGCCACCGTCGCTAGTTGTAACGGTAATAGTGGCATTTCCTTCTGCCACAGCAGTAATCACACCTTCGTTAACTGTAGCAACACTTGAGTTATTCGTCGACCAACTAACAGCTTTATTGGTGGCATTAGAGGGAGAAACAGTCGCTATTAAGGTTTTTGTACTGCCGATAGAAACAGTCGCTGTTGAATCGCTAAGAGCGACGCTAGTCACTGAAATGGCGCTTACAGTAACTGCACAAGTCGCTGTATGACCACCATCACTAGTCGTGACGGTAATGGTCGCATTTCCTTCTGCCACAGCGGTCACGAGACCATTGCTAATGGAAGCGACGCTAGAATTACTCGATGACCAAATAACAACTTTGTTGCCAGCATTACTTGGCGAAACAGTCGCAATTAAAGTTGAGGTTTCACCAATACCGAGAGATAAAGAAGAGGAATTGAGAGCGACACTTGTCACAGCCACAGATGGATCACCAACTTCGACTTCTAACTCCATTGAATAAATATTTTGAGTATAGGAAGAAGTGACGTTTTGAATATACCAATTTGAAGAATTAATGGTGAATATATAAACAAGGCTACTGCCATTTGCAGTGGGCGTACCAGAGACACCAGTCACTTCCACTCCATCAGCATAGACGCTAATATTATCATATTTATATAAATCAAGAGTCATTGTCTTAACATAAGTTGAGTCATTGCTTGAAATTTTACCCGTATTAGAGGGAATCGTTACCTCATCATAACTGCTTGGGGCATAGGAACCAGCACTCCATAAAATGCTCATCGAACCGACTTCATTAGTTCCATCAGTAATCACATATTCTTGCTCAGTATCAGAAGTCAAAGCTGTTGTTGAAAGAATCGTTGTATTTGATTTATTAATTGTCGCAGTATAAGTGGGGGCTGTAACAGTAACAGCACAGGTAGAAGAATAACCATTCGCCGTGCTGACAGTAATTATTGCACTACCAGCGGCTAAAGCTGTGACAGCACCATCATTCACCGTCACTAGAGAAGAATTATCAGAACTCCATGTAACGGTTGTGGTGGCGTTATTCGGAGTTAAAGAATAAGTCAAGGTCTCTGATTCACCAACCATTAACGCCAAAGAAGATTGACTAATAGCAATCGCCGTTGGATCAATTGGAACGCTCGGATCATAAACAACTACATTAATTGAATTAGAGACGATTGATTCATATGTAACAGTCACCGAATAAGTACCAGCAGTTGTGAAGGCGCTTTCAGGGTCAAAACCCGAGCCATTGATTGCATATCCTGAAGATATAACTTGACTTCCTGTATTATAAATACCTGTTACCGTTAAACCATTAGCAGTGTTATAGGTCGTTCCAATAGCGTAAGAAGTATTGCTATCGTCGATATTAACGCTTTGAAGAACAGGAGTAACTGCAACACAACTATAAGTAATAACTAAAGAGGTAAGATAACAAACCCCGGCGCTACTTGCCGCTATTTTAAAGAAATCAGTTCCTGAAACGCTTACTGTTGTGCCACTCACTAAAGTCTGAGCATTCGTGGAGGGGTTAACACTGGTTCCAAGATACAAGACAGGAGCGGAACCCGAACTTGAAAAAGTGGCCGTTATTGATGTAATGCTTGTCAAAGGAAAAATATCATTAGTACTATCTGTTACATCTGTATTATAAAAATAGCCCAATGATTTTTTTAATTGTGCATAGATATCAGAAAATCCATAATCGCTAAAAACAGCGCAATAATTATTATTAATTTGAATTTTGTTACCGCTTGTGGTCTGAGCTGTTGAATTAGTTTGTTCCGTTGTCACATATGCCCCATTATTGTTTAATTGACCATTACTACTATCTAAGGTTAAGGTGTAACTAGTCGTATCACCATTAGCGTTAAACGGCAAAGCCTCAAGTCCATTACTAATGGTCACTGTTGTGCCAATGGCGAGAAGAGATAAGGAAAAAACAATTCCTAACTTCCTAAATAAACACTTTTCCATAAAGCTTCCTCACTTTCAAATTATTATTGTGATTTAATCAAAGTAAATTGACCCAATGAGAAAAATTATACTATTACTTCCCGTCGCAAACAAATAGATTTTATTTTTTTAATTAATTATCGATCGATATAGAATCAATCACATCTCTACTATGTCCATATAATAGTTAAAACTATTAATCTATTATCATGGCTATCGTTAGTATCATTATTATTAATATATTTTCAGCAATTTTCTTTAACGAAAAAGAGATAATTAAGAAAAATAAAGAAAAATGACCTATTTAAGGCCACTTCTCTTTGTCGACAATTTATATCAATGAATAATAAGCAACAGGTGAGTTCAGAAGGGGACCTGAACTCATATAATTAACAAATGAAATGAGCTTTTTGTTGTAAAAAGATTATTATATTTGTCAAGATTGTCAGAAAGCTTGATTTCCCCTGCTTCCTTGACTCTCTTTAAGATATACTAAATTTAAAATTTATCAAGTCGAAATTTCAGAAAATATCCTTAAACACGACCTCTATTTTATTTTTAAGGTTCGCAATTCATTTTTTTGCGAATCGGAAACACGATATGATTCGCAGGCCTTTTGAATGGCCTTGTTATGGGTGAAACGGCTGAGATGAATTTTCTTAAAAACATCAACTGCTGTTTTATAATGCTTAGCAAAGGCTGTGGCAAAGTACCACGCCACCATCATTTGAAGATAATAATCGTTCTCCCGATCGCAAGAAGCGACAAGCCATAAGTATTCTTCTTTAAAATCCTCATCGAGGTAATATCTCATTAACATCGAAATAGCAAAACGTCTTGTATAAGTGTGAGAGGAAATAGCCCATTCTTTGATTTTAATAAGAAATGATGATTTGTTTTTAGAAATAGTTTTATTAGAAAACCCATCGCAATTGGCCCAATTATCGATATAAGGCAATAGTCGATCTAATTCCCTTATCATTTCATCATAATTATTCAGATGTTCAATCAATTGACGGTGAATGCTATATTCCTCCAAATAATGATGGGGAAGTTCACGCATAAATTTGCGTGATTGAGGATCCTGAGAAAATTCTTTCGCCTTTTTCTTTATAACTGGTGAGCGCACGCCGATGATAAAAGCAGGGTCAACATTAGGAATGAGAGGAAGAGAAAACAAACGATAAGGTTCATCGCGATTTGCGAGAAGAAAGTCCAAAATTTTTTTCATATTCTTACTATCATTATAATTGATAAACCGATAAACTAAAGAACATGAAAAAGAAAATTGATGATTTGACAAAAGCAAAGTTGATGTATTCAGGCGAACTGGCTATTTTTGCTATTCTCTTTTTAGTCCTCGGCTTGTTGTTTATCCTAAAAATAATTGGGGTAGCCAACTATAAGAAATGGCTCTTTCCTATCCTTACTTTAGCGGGAGCAATCTGGGTCATCATCGATTTAGTTTGGACGCTTTTATCACCGAAGAAAAAAGCGAAGAGTTCCCTCATTGATAAATGGCTTGTCTTGCCATCCGCTCTCGTCTTTTTAGGATGTGATAGTTATGTTTTAACAGCCTTAATTATCAATCCATCTACTACCTCACTTGATGTATTTTTTCCTTTATATATTGGTATCACTCTTTTGTATTTAAGTGGCATTTATGTCTTTGAATCCATCTATCATTTTTATCGCCCTGTTCCGGCCCTTATTAACGCCGTCAAAGAAGATGAAAAAGCACTAGATGAAGATGAAAAAAAGAAAAATAGTTCTTCTTTTACCGACAAGGAAAATAAAAAATAATTCAATATTTTTGCATTTTTTATTAATTGACCAAATAACGTTAAGCGACTGTTGTTTTTTATAAAACCGCCTATTTTTGATATTTTTCAACAAAAAAGTGTCAATTCTACTTATCATTTTTTTTGGGTAGAGTGGCTTTTTTTAATTCTCTTCAAAGATAATTTGCAATTAGATAGGCAAAAAAAATATTCAAAGATACAATAATGGCAACCCTAGGAGGGCGACAAACATGAAAGCAAACAACATTCCCATTTTCTTTGCTTGTGACGATAACTACATTGATTATTTATTAGTCACATTATCTTCTTTAAAAGATCACGCGAGTAAAAAATATCATTACGACCTTCACATCCTTTTTGATCATATCTCTTTTGCTAATCGTCGAAAAGTGAAAGCCTTAGAATGTGACAACATCTCAATTAAATTTGTCAATGTCACCATTCGCGCTATGCGATTGGGTGATAATCTCGGCATCCGTGATTATTATACTAAAACAACTTATTTCCGTTTATTATTACCTAACTTATATCCTAATTTAGATAAGATTCTCTATCTTGATGCTGATATCGTCATCTTAGAGGATATCGCTAATTTGTATCTCACTAATATTGGTGACAATCTGTTAGGAGCTTCTCCTGATTACTCTGTCAATACCTTTGATGAGTTCGCCGCTTATGTCGAAAATGCTTTAGACATTCCGAGAAAGCGTTATATGAACGCTGGTATTCTCATCATGAATTTAAAGAGAATGAGAGAAACAAATTTTGAGAGACGAACCATTAATCTCATTGATACAATGACCTTCCCAGTCGCGCAAGATCAAGATATCTTAAACATTATTTGCCGTGGACAAATCCACTACTTTTCTTGGGAATGGGATGCGATGCCTCTTGGTGTCCATATTGAGAATCCTAAGATTGTCCACTTCAATTTAATCTTCAAGCCTTGGCGCTTGAATGATATCCCTTATGAAGAACATTTTTGGAAATATGCCAAAATGGCTGGCGTTTATGATAAGATTGTATCGGCAAAAGGAATAGTATCTCCAGAACAACAAGCTAAAGAGCTCGCTGAATTAAATAATTTAAAGAATGGCTGTTTAGGTGAATCGTTACGAGGAGAATACTATCAAAGCAATATCGCTCTTAGTCAAAGAAGCGAGGAGGACTTGTGGCCAATTCAACTCAACCTTCAGAATATCGATTAAAAATTCTCCAGAAAATTGAAGAGTTTGAAAGGATGGGTCAATTCGACAAGGATGTCGAAGACGATCCTCCTTTTACTAAACTCAAACCGGGGCAAATTGATTATTCAAAACGTAAATTAATCACGCGCTTGAAAAATTTTATCGCCACGCATTATTCCAATTATTTTTTCAATAAAAAAGTTCGCCATAAACAAATTGTTATCGATGGTTACGAAGGTATTGAGAATCTTAAGAAAATAAAAACTGGGGCCGTCTTAACTCAGAATCATTTCTCGCCCTTTGATGGTATTCCGATTCATCGCGTCATGAATAAATATATTAAAAGAAAACACCTTTTTACTCTTATTCGAGAAGGTAATTATTCTTTTCCCGGTATTTATGGTTATTTTATGCGCAACTGCTACACCATTCCACTAGCCAGTGATTTTTTAGTTTTAAAAGAGATGAGAGGGGCAATTATTAATGCCCTAAAAGAAAACAATTTTCTTCTTGTCTATAGTGAACAATCTATGTGGTGGAACTATCGTAAACCTAAACCGCAGAAACTAGGAGCCGCGACTTTTGCGGTACAAAATAATGTTCCATTAGTGCCGATGTTTATCACTATGCGCGATAGTGAGTTTACCGATGGAGAAGGACTTCCGGTTCAAGCCTATACTTTGCACATTTTAAAGCCTATTTATCTCGATCCTCTCAAAAGTGAAAAAGAAAACGCTCTTGAAATGACCAAGAAAAATGAAGAAATGGTAAAAAAATGTTATGAGGATTGCTATCATACGGCATTAGTTTATAATCGTAAAGAAGGAGTCTAATCTAATGTTTGTCTATCTCTTTGTTATTATTTTATCAACGGCGATTGTCGGAGTTCTCAACGCCTTCTTCAATCCAAGCGTAGCTAGTAACCCTTGGTATTATTACATTATTATGAGTGCTGTTTATACCATCTCGTTAATCGCTGTTGATGCCGTTGTGGCTCTGGTGATTCGTCATATGCCCAGCAAATTTTTTCCGATGAATAAAAGAACTTATTGTCTGAGTTCAAGAGAAAAAGCTTTTTACGAAAAAATTGGTGTTAAAAAATGGAAAGATAAACTTCCTGAATTAGGTGGTTTCACTTCTTTCCATAAAGATAAAATTGCCAATCCCTTTGACAATCAATATATCGATCGTTTCATTCTTGAAGCCTGCTATGGGATCAGCATCCACTACTGGAGCGTGCCCTTTGGCTTCTTGGTGATCTTTCTTGATTATAAAATGTATATGGGTGGAAGCAATTTGTGGTGGACGATGGCTATACCTCTTTGCTGCGTCAACGCTGTTTTAGTGGTTTTACCAGCTTTTATCTTAAAATATAATTTACCGAAACTAAAAAAGATTCGCGAACATAATTTGCGCGTCGTTTCAATTGAAAAGTCTCCAAACTAGGAGACTTTTTTATTGCTATAAATTAAGTGAGAACTATTTTTTCTTGGCTTGATTGGCAACGCTGAGAATTTTAGCATTAATCGTTTCGGGATCGCCAATATATTCTTTTGAAATAACATTCATATCGTCATCAAATTTATAAACGAGAGGAATGCCAGTCGGAATATTAACCCCGACGATATCATCATCAGAGATATGATCAAGATATTTGACGAGAGCTCTTAAGGAGTTACCATGCGCGGCAATTAAGACATTCTCACCCTTCTTTAAACGAGGAAGAATTTCTCTTTCATAGAAAGGAATAACTCTTAAGACAGTATCATAAAGAGATTCCGCCAATGGGAGATGTTCTTTGGCCACTTTTTGATAAGCAGGGGCAAAGGCTGGATTGCGTTTGTCATCTTCTTCTAATAAAGGAGGTTTAACATCATAGGATCGACGCCATAAAGTAACTTGTTCACTACCGTATTTCTCTGCGGTTTCGGCCTTATTAAGACCCTGTAAAGCACCGTAGTGTCTCTCATTTAATTCCCAGGTTTTATAAACGGGTAAAAATTCGCGATCCATCTCCGCTAGAACATAGTTGAGAGTGTGAATAGCTCTTTTTAAATAGGAAGTGTAGCAGACATCGAATTCAATGCCGCTTTCCTTTAAGGCAACGCCGCCATCTTTTGCTTCTTTAATACCAGTTTCGGATAAATCGACATCGGTCCAACCGGTGAAGAGATTTAATTTGTTCCATTCGCTTTCACCATGACGGACGAGGACTAATATTTTTTCCATAATACACTCCATTTCTTTGGTGATTATTATAATAATCTTTTATATTCTACCGAGAGAGGAAGGACAATTCAACCACCAAGTGAGAACAATCATCGTGTTTTTCAGTCTTTTCATGTTCACAAATCTTTCTTTTATTAGCGGCGGTAAAACATTGTTTATATGATACGCTTTTCTTTTTTTCTTATATTAATATATAATAACAACAGAAAATAGGAGGCAATTATGCCATATATTAGTTCAATTCACGCTCGCGAAGTCATCGATTCCCGCGGCAACCCAACAATTGAAGTCGAAGTTGCTACTGAATCTGGGGCTTTTGGAAGGGCTATTGTTCCCTCAGGTGCTTCAACTGGCGAAAGAGAAGCATTAGAACTCCGCGATGGAGATAAAAAACGCTTTGGTGGAAAAGGTGTTTTAAAAGCGGTTAGCAATGTTAATGAAATCAT
>JBAYZW010000018.1:0-11234 GCA_041672305.1 Bacilli bacterium | reverse complement strand
TCTTTTTGCCTACTAGCATTTTCTTGTTCTTAACAAAAAAGGGCACTTCTCTAAATGCGAGATTTATGCGTATTTTCTCTACATAGATGGTGCCATTTTGTAAAACTTGGTCGATATGCGCGTATCGGCTTTTTTATTGGTTGTGAGATTTATTGTCTAATACCTTATTTCATGAAAACACACTATTGGATTATCTTTATTTAAAGATTGGTTTTCTTCTTTTTTCTTATAAAAACACAACAAAGAACAACAACAACTATAATAATTAGCGAAACAAGAGTGAATGGAATGAATGTATAGGCGAATATATTGAAAAAAAGAACAAAGGCTTTTATTATCGCTCCAATAGTTCCTAAAAGACCGCTTGAATTGTCTATAAAATAAGGAATTACTTCCACATTCTTAACATTAATTTTAGAAGCATCAATCTCAAAGGTTGTATCTAGATAAACAATCAATATTGTCTCATTTCCAACACTAGAGTTGCAAATGACGCAAAATTCAGTTTCGTCGAAGTCAAATGTCACGATTAAGAAATAGATTGTTTTCTTATCTTCTACATGAATTCCAACCTCATCAAATTCAAATCGGAAGTTATACGTATATAAATCACTAGAGAACTGTGTGGCTGGATAGGAATCTTGAGGAATGTTTCGAATAAATTCCATCGAATTGTCAATAGGTCCATAAGCAACAGAACTCATTTCGATTTGGCTCTGCTCATGACTACCATTCATTTCGTAATTTAAATTAAAGACATCATTCGGCTTGATTACTTCTCGACAAAAGAATGGACTATTATTATCAATAGGAGCATATTCAACACTATCAATGGTCATTCTGGTCTGCGATAAAAGCATATATTCTTCGCCAATATTTTGACCCTCTATATTGTATTGATATTGATTAGTTTCATTATTTTGTTCGCTGATAAAAGACGATATTTGCATATCGCTATAATTACTTGTCTCAAGCGCAAAGCCACTAGGAAGTTCAACTATGGTTGCTAGAGAAACAAGAAAAAGTTTTGATAATAATACTAAAGGATGATGCATATTTTTTTACTAATAATATTATATCTTAATAATTTTGTTGCTGATAATATTTTAGCCATGAAAACATAAAGATCTATCATGGTTATAGTATATTCTCTTTACGTAAAAAAGAGTGGTATACTTTTTTAAACGTAAAATTATGATTAAATGGTTCAAAATATATAAAAATCAATACTTAGGCGTCTTCTTTCTTGGGATTGCTTTTTTTGTCTTGCAAGAATTGCCCTATATTGTTATGCCACTGATTCATCTATCATCGAATCCGATTATGAATATGGGCGAATCTTCAATATTCCTTAATATAATTGAGAAAGTAGTGGGTTCTCTCTCGGTCGCTTTTTTAATTTTAATCGTCAATAAAAATGAAAAGTGGTTCTCTTTATCAAATAGAAAAGAAAGATTATTCTTTATTTTGGCATTAGTTATGCTCGCGATTAATTTTGGCGGTTGGATTGCCTATTATAATGGCTATCAGACTTACGCGCTAATGTTAATTTGCTTAGTAGGGGCTGTTCCTCTTTATTACATGTTTCTAGGTCTATGGAGAAAAAATTACCCACTCGTTATTATTTCTATTCTATTTTTAATTGTTCATGTCACTCATGTGGCACTCAATTTGTCTCTTTAATTAATACACTATTACGATAGAACTATTTATTTATCGCTATCTTTATTGTTTTGAGCGTACTCATCAATTTCTTTTGAGATAGTTTCTTTATTTCCTCTAAACGGGAAGAAGAATCCGCGCTTTTTTAATTTTTGACCTTTTTTAGTAATTTTAATAAAAGTGGCGGTCTTTTTACGGATATTCTCTTTTAGTTCATCAAAATTGATAATGATCTTATTCTTTTTGGCTACTTCGCTAATTTTGGTGGCGAGGTGAATAGAGTAAGCGAAATCGACGAGCATCATCCCGAGAATAATACCGATAAAGAAATAATAGATTTGATGTTGATCAGAAGAAAGCCAGTAGATAGCGTTGACTAAATATTTGTTAACAAGGAAGTAATAAAGAGCTCCGACAACAAGCCAGATCAAAGAAAAGGATGGACAAATAATGCCCATGATATTGCCTTTGCGGTTGCTGTAATCCCACAATTTGATTTTCATACCTTTGATGAAGATTAAGCCAGCAATAAATTCAACGAGAACCATGGTAACAGCAATCATTAAAATCTTGATGATGGCGCCCCAGATGCTTTGATCGCCTAATCCAATCATTGATAAATCAATGTTGCTCAAGGCATATAAGGCAATAGTGCCAAAACCATAGATGGGCAGATATGGTCCGACTAAGAAACCAGGATTCATCCATTTATGTTGAGAAATAAAGCGTCTAAAAAATAATTCAATGACCCAACCGAGCAAGGATCCGATAACGAATAGAGTCACGACGGAAATAAAAATTTCTAATGGATTCATAATATTTAGTATACAAGAAATCAGAAGTTCATGCATTCAATCAAATCAAAATAGAAACGTTAAAAATGCTATAATAAAAAAATGAGTGTAGAGTTTTGTTATTTTAATGAAAGTGATTATCAATCAGTATGCGATTTTTTGATTGCTTTAAATCAAAGAGACAGATCTCATATCAATTGGAATTGGGCTCGCTGGGAGTGGATGTACTCTCATCCTTATTTTGATGGAGCAAAGAAAAACACTATTGGATTATGGAAAGACAATCATAAAGTGGTGGGTGTCGCAATATACGATCTTTATTATGGCGAGGCTTTTTGTGAAGCTCTATCGCAATACAATTATTTGTTACCCGAAATTATAAAATATGCTTACCAAAATTTTTGTGACGATGAGGGCATACAAATAGCCATTAATGATGATGACAATGAGATGAAATCACTTCTCATCAAACAAGGATATGTTAAAACAGAAAACACTGAAACAGTCATGAGATTAGAACCTTTTCAAGCGAATGATTATTTCTTGCCTGATGGTTTTTCGTTTCACGAAATTGATTTAATCAAAGATAATATGGCTTATCAAACAGTGATATGGAAAGGTTTTGATCACGAAGGAGATATGGAAGAATTACATAAGATGATAAATAATCCAAACCCTCTTCCTCCTCATCTTCAAAAAAACCTTTGTTTAGCCATTATGGATAAAGACGGGAATTTTGTTTCTCATTGTGCATTTTGGTTTGACAAAAGAACAGATTATGCCTATATCGAACCTCTTTGTACAATCCCCACTCACCGTCATCAAGGTTTCGCTAAGATTCTTTTATTAGAATTAATCAACCGTTGTTATCAGATGAAAATCAAAGATATATTCGTTATTTCGACAATGGATTTTTACAAAAAAATGGAATTTAAAAAATATGCGACATATACTTTTTATGGTAAAAAAAGATGAGTAAATTTAATTGCTTATGGATCTACATTGATGATACTTTTCGTAAGCAGAAATGCGAAACTTTAATTATGACATTTTCTGATATTCAAAAGGTGTTGAGCTTTCCGATTGACCACAGTTTTCTCAATGCCAAAAAAGAACTACTTACCTATGGCTATGAAGTGAAGAAAATTAGTCTTAAAAATAAACAGATAATCTTCCAAAAAAGCCCGAGCAAGTAGTTCGTCATTATTTATTTTAACTTGACGGGAATCCACACTTCACTTTGATATGAAGGTGATTGATTATCCCCTTCGTAATAAATTTCAAAGTCCGGAGCTTCCACTATTTCATAGTTTGAATTAGGTAGCCATTCACTGATGATGAGCTTCCATAGATTTTGAATGGCTTTAGGCATCGGACCCTTCGTTTTAAATTTGGCATATGTTTGACAAGGAATGGTGATGGTTTCAAATCCTTGAGGTATCGTTTTGGCATTTTCTATAAAACAGCCAATGCCATAACAGAAAGCATCGTTATTATTTTCCATCGCCAAGCAAACAGCAACTTCAGGAATTACTTGTTCATGATATTTTTTCCGCCAATAATCATTCCATAATTTCGGACACACGACATCGCCTTTTCCGGCGGGAACATCATCGACTTTAACGATGACTTTAAAGGTTTTCATTTCACTAATCTGATAATCCATAATGGTTCCTCCTTTAATAGTGACAACTATTTCTAAGCGAGGATAATAGGAGAGTGAACAATGTTTAGATTTGACTTGGCTCGGCAAACAATGATGGAAAGAATGAAAAGCGCGCGAAAAACTCTCAGGTGTTTTATAGCCATATTTAAAGGCTAAATCGATAATTCTAATATGGGGATTTTTGCTTAACTCTTGTCCAGCTAGCGAAAGTCTTCGCGAGCGAATATAATCACTGAGATTAGCGTTTGATAAAATAGCAAATATTCGTTGGAAATAGGACAGCGAGAGATAGGCATAATTGGCGACATCGCTAAGAGAAAAATCCTCTTCTAAATGATTCTCAATATAATCGATACCACGCCGATAGCATTCCAATATATTCATTTCTGTTCTCCTCGATATCAGTCTATTTAAATTAGTGATATCTGACTTGACTTCTCGTGCTCTTCGCTATCAAATAGATCAAACTTTTAAAACAATCGCTATTTGTTTGCGTATTACTTCGCCTTTCATGATAACATGAATAAATGAATAAATAGGAGGGCAAGATGAAGCTATTAAAATATCTTCGTGAAGTATTTTTTTCCTCTCTCCCTCTTTTAATTATTATTTTGATTGTCACTGTTTTGGTCTTCCCTTTTACCAATCCAAGTGACTATGGCAAAATTGCCATTGGTTATGTGATGGTTCTCTTTGGACAAGCCATTTTTTTAACTGGATTGGATAATAGCATTTTACCCATTGGCAAATTAGTGGGAAGTAGTGTGACAAAACTGAATAAGATATCTTTTATTTTATTGTTTGGTCTTTTGTTTGGCCTTTTAGCCACCGCGGCGGAACCCGCTATTAATGTTTTGGCCTCCCAAGTGGCCTTAATCAGCCCTCATATCAACGCTCCACTATTTATTTGGATCATTAGTTTTGGAACCGGTATCGCCGTGGCTTTTGCTATTTACCGCATTATTAAAGGTATCAATTTGAAATATGTCTTTCTTATTATTTATCTCTCTATTTTTATTCTTGTTTTCTTTATTCCTAATCAATATGTTGCCATCGCTTTTGATGCTAGTGGCGCGACAACAGGAGGTATTTCAGTCCCTTTTATTCTCGCTTTAGGATTAGGCATCAGCAAAACGATTGGCAAGAATAAAACGAGCGATGAAAGTTTTGGCATTGTCGGTATTGCGAGTGCAGGAGCTATTATCGCTGTCTTCATTTTCGGAACCGCTTTTGGCAATCAATCCATCGCGACTTATTTGCCTGGAACTTCAACTAGTTTTCTCTCCCTCTTAGTCGGTAAACTAGGGGTGGTCGCTTTGGCAATTTCACCAATTATTATTATCTTTCTCTTCTTTCAATTTTTCTTTATCAAACTCCCTAAAATCCGCATCTTAAGAATTCTTCTTAGCAGTATGGTGACTTTCATTGGTCTATGGATCTTTCTTATTGGCATTGATTATGGTTTTGCTTTTGCGGGTAATTATATCGGCTCCGTTTTTGTCAGCTCTCAAGTACCAACCTTTGCTCGTTGGTTCTTAATCCCCATTAGTTTTGTCCTTGGCTTTGCCATCGCTTTAAGCGAACCAGCGGTCGTCATTCTTGGTGAACAAGTGGAAGAAATTACTAATGGTTTCTTAAAGAAAAAGGTCATTAAATTAACGCTTGCCCTTTCAATTGGACTCGCTGCGGTTCTCTGCGTGATGAAAATTCTCTTTAATATTCCCATCCTCTATTTTTTAGTGCCTCTTTATTTGACAGCCCTTCTTCTTTTAATGTTCACTCCTAAATTATTTGTCGCTCTCGCCTTTGATTCGGGTGGTGTCGCCGCGGGAGTGATTACCAGTGCCTTTTTAACTCCTTTTGCCCTCGGTATTAGCCAAGCCCTCAATCAGGATCTTTTAATCTCTGGATTTGGGATGATTGCTTTCATTTCCGTTACTCCATTAATTATTGTGCAAATTTTAGGTATAATGTATGAACAGAAAGTGCAAAAGATTAAAGATCTTGAAAATCGTCTTCTTGAAGCGGAAATCAAGCCGTTGGTCGATGAGCAAAAAACTCGAGTGGAGGAGAAGTAGTCATGAGTTATGATATGTCCCAGATGTTAATTGTGATTGCGGCGCGAAAACAAAAAGACAAACTGATTGCCGAGCTTCGCGACCATCATGCTTTTTACATTAATTCGATGTATGGTCACGGCTCTTTAGAAGGAAGCAAATTCGCTAATCTTTTCCGTTTCTCAAGCGAATCTGAAAAAGTTGTTATCTCTTCTTTTGTCCGCTCTTCACAAGTTGATGAAATATTGACTATTCTCGAAGAAAAATTTCATTTCAATCAGGTTAATACTGGTTTTGCATTTACCATACCAATTGAAAGGTTGTCTCATTAGGAGGTTATGAAGATGGAAAATAATCAAAACATGAAAGCGCTCTTTATCATTGTCAATGCTGGCTTTGCTGATGCTGCCGTCGAATTGGCTCAAAGTTGTGGGGCGGGAGGGGCAACTATTCTTTCCGCTCGCGGTTCAGGAGCCAAATACTCTTCTTTTCTGGTCTTCAATATGAGCCAGAAAGAGAAATTTTTATCAGTGTTGTCACTAGCGAAGTCGCAGACAAAATCGTTGATGCCATCGCACAAAAATTAGGAGAAGGAACACCAACAAATGGTATTTGCTTCACGATGCCAGTCGAAAAAATGACGAGCATCACCAAAAAATAATTTATCATCAAATAAAAGACCCAAATGGATGGGTCTTTTTTTAATCTCTTATCTCATTTACTATCGCATCAAGTAGAGGATAATCACTATCTTTTAACGATGACTTAATCGTCAAACTTAAATCGCTGATTTGACAATTTTTTAATTGTTGAATCATCTTAGTCATAAGGCCTTTAGCTTGGGGAGCCCAACTACCATTTTCTACGAGATAGAATTTTCGATTCTGAAGATTATGGTCTTGCAGCATCCTTAAATAATTTTCCATCTTGGGATAAAGACCAGTATTAAAAGTTGGGGAAAGAAGAATAATTTTAGAGTAGATAAATGTTTCAGATAGAGCGTAACTGACATCTGTTAAGTTTAACGATGAGCAAGCGACAGCTATCTTATTTTTCTTTAATTCGTTAAACAGATATAAGGCAGCTTTTTCAGTGTGCCCGTAGATTGTCGCATAAAGAATCAATACTCCTTCTTGTTCAGGTTGATAATGCGACCATTTTTCATAATAATTCATCATCTCTTTGATATCATCTTCGTGGACTTGACCATGAAGAGAGAGAATTCGATCAATTTGAAGAGGTCTAATTTTTTGCAAGACATTGCTGACATTGAATCCATATTTAGAAATGATATTAGCGTAATATCTTCTGGTTTCATCAAGAGAATATTTCTTATCCTGGCAATTGACTTCATAAGCTTGATGAGAAGTGACAAAAGAGCCGAAAGCATCAGCGGAAAATAATGAATGAGTGACTTTCTCATAACTCATCATCACTTCGGGCCAATGAACCATTGGAGCCTCGATAAATTGAAGGGTATGATGACCTAAATTTAACTCATCACCCTCTTTGATGATGTGAAAATTGACATCAGTTAGTTGCGGAAAAAAGTTTTTGAAAAGTGTCAGTCCCATCATCGAAATAAAGACTTCCACTTGTGGATATTTTTTAATGACATCAACGATACCACTTGTGTGATCGGGTTCGAGATGATGAATGACTAAATAATCGAGCGATCTCTCTTTTAGACTACTATCTAAATCACGAAGAAATTCGACATTTACTTCTTTAGCGGCGGTATCTAATAGACAAGTCTTGTCATCTAAAAAGAGGTAGGAGTTATAGGACATTCCTTGGTTCAAAGGTATCTCACCTTCAAATAATTTTTGTTCCCATTTTATTTCGTGAAACATCAATAAGTTATCAGTAATTTGTTCAATCATAAATTTGCCTCTTCACTATTATAAACGATAGAAAGTTATTTACTAATAAAAGCGCGTTTTTTGTTTTTGCTTTTTTTAACGCCTTATTTTTTTAAGAAAAATATTGCGACTATGCCTAAATAAACTTGATAATATCAACTTTTATATTGAAAAGAGGCTCTTGGCGAATTACAATTTCTCCATAAAAATAAAGGATTTTCTCATATGGCAAAATTTACTAATAATGACATCTTACAGATGGCAAAAGATGATGACGTTCGTTATGTTCGCCTTCAATTTACCGATATTCTCGGCACGATAAAGGCCGTTGAAATTCCCGTTAGCAAATTAAAAGAGGCTCTCGATGGACAAATTATGTTTGATGGCTCTTCCATTGAAGGTTTTGTCCGCATTAAGGAAGCTGATATGTATCTGCGTCCTGATATTGATACTTGGATGGTGATGTCATTTGAGAATATGCAATATGGAAAAGTAGCGCGTTTAATCTGCGATGTTTACACTCCGAAAGGCGAACCATTTGTCGGTGATCCTCGCTATATATTGAAACAGAATATCGCTAAGATGAAAGAAGCGGGTATCGCAACTTTCAATGTCGGCTTTGAACCAGAATTTTACCTTTTTAAGTTAGGAGAAGATGGCAAACCTAATCTCGATGGTTTTATCGATAAAGCCTCTTATTTTGACTTAGCTCCTCTCGATGGATCGGAATATGTTCGTCGAGATATTGCTCTCGAGTTAGAGAAATTAGGTTTTGTCGTGCAAACTTGCCATCACGAAGTGGGACCAGGACAGAATGAAATTAACTTTAAATATGATGATGTCTTAACCACTTGCGATCGCGTTCAAACGTTTAAACAAGTTGTTAAAGTTATCGCTCGCAAACATGGTTACGCCGCGACTTTTATGCCTAAGCCAGTTCAAGGCTTAGCTGGTAGTGGCATGCACACTAATTGTTCTTTAGCGGATGAAAAGGGCATTAATTTGTTTGCTGATCGTCAAGATCCATCGCAATTATCGATGTTGTGTAAAAAATGGATGACGGGTATTATCAAGCACATTCGCCCGTTAGCTTTTATTCTTAATCCAACCATTAACTCCTATAAGCGTTTAGTTTCTGGATATGAAGCCCCTATTTATGCTTGCTGGAGTGATTCTAATCGTTCCTCATTAATTCGCATTCCCTCTATCCATGGTCAAAGCACGAGAACAGAGATTCGCTCTGTTGACCCAACCGCTAACCCCTATTTGGCTTTATCAGCGATTTTAGCTGCTGGATTAGATGGCATTAAAAATGTTAAAGAAAATGAAATTGTTCCACCAGTAAATGATAATCTTTTTTCCTTGACTGAAGAAGAGCGTTCAGCTTTAAAAATTACATGTCTACCAGCCTCTTTAAAAGACGCTCTTGAAGAATTTAAAGGAGACAAATTAATTCAAGCTGCTCTCGGTTATCACATCAGTAGTAAATTGATTGAAGGTAAAACGATTGAATGGAGTAATTATTCCTTAGTCGTCACTGATTTTGAATTAGCGCATTACTTTTAATATTCTTAGGAATTATTAATAAAAAAAGCTAGAAAAATTCTAGCTTTTTATTTTGTTTTGCTATGAGCTTATTCAGCAAATTTTTCGATTAATTCGTCAGTGGTGAAGACCTTAGCACCATAGACATCCTGAAGATATTTAATGCCGTAATCATAATCTTCCTTGGTGAAGGAATTGGTCGCGTCACTAGCTACATAAACCGTGTAACCTAATTGATAGGCATCCGCCGAAGTGTGGCGGACACACATATGAGTATGTAAACCCGTCATGATGACGGTGTCGACTCCGAGTTCTTTTAAAAGTAAATCAAGATCGGTGTGAAAGAAACCGCTGTAGCGTCTTTTCTCAACGACATAGTCTTTTTCTTTAGGTCCTAATTCAGGAATGACTTCCGCTCCTTTTGTTCCCTTAATAGCGTGATTACCCCACAGTTTTAATTCGTGGTCGATTCCCGCTAAATGCGAATCGTTGCAGAAGATGACCGGGACATTATACTGACGAGCTCCTTCTAATAACTTTTTGGTAGTAGGAATAATCGCTAATCCGCGATCGCATTTAAGGGCTCCAGTCACAAAGTCATTGAGCATATCAACGACGAGAATGGCACATTTTTCTTTCATTTTCATTTCCTCTTTTAACTTAGATACTATAACGAAATTATCATAAAAATTGAAGTATAGATATCTATATCTCTTATTATATCGAATTATTGAATAAAAAGAGGAGATGAAAGTATAAATAAAATAATATTTAATGATAAAAAGAAACATAGAGTTGTGGTATGATACTTGCATGCGCCAATAGCTCAACTGGATAGAGTATCAGACTTCGAATCTGAGGGTTGCGGGTTCAACTCCTGCTTGGCGTACCATATTAGAACGATGAAAATGATACGATTGAGTGTCATTTTTTTAAATATAACCAGGTTAATTCGCTGAATTAATTACTCTTAGCTATTGTGGTTTATATCGCTCAGAAAAAACAAGAATAAGAGAAGGTATCGGTTCTTAATATTTACAAAAACAATATTCTCAGCAAAGATTAAGTGCGATGATTGTATTCTTTCTATAAACAAAGTTCTGGTACAAGAACCCATCAAATAAAATACTGTATTTCAATAAAATGGAAAGTTTAAAAAAGGCTTTGCAATATGCAAAACTATACTATTTATTGTACACACTGACGACGTAGTTGATTATTCTGCTTTATATGATATCATTTAATTAAAGAGATAAAACATAACTTTCAATGCATGATATTTTTAAAAACAAGAATTATTGGGAATTATGCCTATATTTATCTTGCTGATGTGTTTCCGAATCATTTTTTCAAAAGAAAATGATTTTTATCAAACCAAACATTGCAATGGGGGGAGAATATGAAGATTAAAATACATAAAATTTTAACGACAACATTAGCTTTTTTTCTTTTGACTTCTTGTGTAAATCGCGAAAGAAATTACTTTGTTGCTGGTAAATTTGAGGCAACTAATAACTTAACAAGTTATTGCCTTGAAATCAACGAAATATCTGAGGATACTTATGTTTTATCTAATTACACAAATGTGGTGGAAGATAAAGTGAATGGTAAGTATTTTGAACTAGAATTTAATGAACTCGACAACGAT